>JBPCJJ010000054.1:0-12771 GCA_051005405.1 Gemmatimonadaceae bacterium
CCTGGATGCCGTACAATCCCGCTGGCTGCGCGGGGTTACTCGTACTGGTATATCCGGTTGGCACGCCTTCACGCTGCCAAGGCCAGAAGCTCGCGATGGGGTTGGCCGGGGTCGTTCCGCCGCCACCGGCATCCATCGGAATCTGCGGCAATATGACCTGGTTGAGCTTCCAGCTCGCGTGATACACGTACTCCGTGGTGCCACCGCGCCGGTCGGTCGCCGCCGAGAGCCTGCCGTACCCGTCGTAACCGAACTGCGTGTAATACGCGTCCGGATCCGTAATCCGGGTAAGCTTCCGGCTTCCGTCCACGGTAATGCTCGTCACGCGGTTCGGGCCGCCTTGAGACACCTCGGTAATCGAGGCCAGCCCGGAGCCACCATACGCCAGAGAGTGATACGGCGCCGCCATTCCCAGGTAGCGAGCCGATCCCTCGACCGTAACCAGTTGCGAGCCGCTATATGCGAAGCTGATCCGGCGGCCGGTCCTGTCGGTCGTGTATACGTGGAGGCCGGATTGATTGAAAACCGCCCTGACTCCGTCGGAATAATTCCGTGTGTAGTAAGTCCCGTCGAAGGTCAGGTAGGAGAAGTCCGTGGCGTAAGCGCCAAGCCCGGTGAGCCGCACGGCGGTTCCGTCCCCCTCCGCGATCATGTATCCACCGACGGCCGGGAAATAGAGCCGCTGGACTCCGGCAATACTCCAGCCGGCTGCGACGGCGGAGCCGCTCTCGTTCGCGACCATGAGCTCGGTCTGGCGGCTCAGCACTTCGTTTCCGCCAGCGCGCACGGCCGTGACCGTAATCGTCATCGGGTACACGCCGGTCGCCATTCCAGTCGCGTCGATCTGGCCGCCCAAGCGGACCGAGCTACTGCTACCCTGAAAGTAGATCCGGCCGGAGTTGCCGTTCACGAACGATGCCGGCGCGCCATTCACCTGGACGTCCAGCCAATACTCGGACACGGCCGGCGAGGTCGGCCCGAAGATCACGTCGCCATATACGAACGGACGGGGATATGCCCGGTCGCCGTTGTACACCAGCGTGACCGAGTTCGGGGAGTCGAACGAGAAGAACGGGACGGTGCTCTGCGCGTGAGTCACGGCAAAGCACGCGGCGGCGCAGAGTACCGGGCTCTGGTAGCTGTTGTTGGAGTAGGATACGTCCAGCGTGAGCGGCGAAGCGCCGGGATTGCTGACCGAAACCGTCAGCGACGAGAACAGGCTCGCGGAGGTGCCACCGGTATACGCTTGTATAGCCAGCCAGCCCGTCCCGGGAGTTGACGATGTCGTAGTCAAAACGCCATACGAAACGGACGACATCGCCGGCACGAGAACCGAGGCATAGCTGGGGCCGCAGCTCGTCACGGCTGCGCCGTCGCATGACGGCATGACTTCCCAGTAGTCATCGTACCATGTGTAGTTGGACAGCGTGAAGTAAACGTACTGGCTCGAGCCGGGCGTCAGATTCATGCTCCCATCGCAGGGCGAAATCTCCGAATCGCCGCCGTAACACGGCGCCAGTACGGTGACGGAGGCTGGTTCGACGGCAGCGCCCTTGTTTTTCGTCGCGCCGGAGGCACCGAGGGGCGCAGCCAGGCAAAAAGCACAGCCAAGAAAAACGGTGATTCCGCGAGGAAGGAGTCGCATGGTTCCGTCCTCAGCGGTTCGAGTTGGACGACGCTCCCACCTGCCGCGCGCGAGCGAGAATCGCGGCGACATTCACATCGAATTTCAACTGTTGCACCGGACTCAGTACGGCGCGCATGTCATTCAACTGGGCGCGCTGCAGCTGAGCGATGCTGTCCGCCATAATGGATCGCCGGTCAGGATGGCGGCCTTTCTCGAACAGCAGGTATAACTGCTGCTGACGGGATCGAAACGCTGCGCGGATTCGCGTCTCCTGCTCGCGCGTCAGGTCGATCCCGGAAAAAAGATTCCAATCTCCGGCCGCGACGGGAGGCCTTGCACCATATCGGGGGTGGGAACTTTGCCCGCCTGGTGGGGCCGCTTGCTGCGCGGCTACCGGGAAAGCATAGAAAGCGAGCGCGACCAACGAGCAGCTGAACCAACTGGTCGTTCGAGCCATGGCGGTATCGCTCCTGTATTGGGCTCGGGGAAGCAGATGACGGTCTCGATGCGCCCGAAATTATTACGATCCCGCAAGCGCGCAAGCAAGCCTACTACTGGTAGTAGTTTGTCCGCGTCAGATCTCCGGTGCGATGACGAATGCGGCCTCGACAAACGTGAATGCGGCCACGAACGAAACGGCTTTCGACGCGCCCGTAATCTCCACTCGGTCGCTGCAGACGCGGCTGCTCGTGAAGGATGGGCAGACCGTCGTGATCGGCGGCTTGACTGATAGGCAGCGGGACGTTTCGCAGTCGGGGGTTCCAATCTTATCGAGTATTCCTCTGATCGGCGGCCTCTTCGGGCGCACTTCCAGGCGAACGACGGAAACCGAACTCTTTCTGTTCATCACTCCCCAAGTTTTAAAGACCGACGAGGATGCTGATACGATCACGCAACCGTTACGCGAGCGAGCGGGACAAAAGGATACGGGCGCTTCCCCTCCTCCGGATCCGGTAGAGAAGAACTAGACCATGTGAGCCGGTAATTTTGCCGCCTTCCCGTTAGGTTCTTTTAACTAACCCGGAGCTCACATGCAGCTGGCGATGATCGGGCTCGGCAAGATGGGCGGCAACATGAGCGCGCGCCTGCTGCGAGCCGGGCACTCAGTGGTGGTGCACGACCGGAATGCCGCGGTAATCGCAGAGTACGTCGAGCTCGGCGGGACCGGTGCGGCCACTCTCGACGAAGTAGTCGCCCGGCTCGCGTCGCCGCGAATCATCTGGCTGATGATCCCGGCGGGAGCCCCGGTGGACGAGACGATCGCCGCGGTCGAGCCGCAACTCTCCGCGGGAGACATCGTCATCGACGGCGGGAACTCCAACTACCACGACACCAGACGCCGCGCGGCCGCGCTCGCGCTGAATGGCATCGAGCTACTCGACTGCGGAACCAGCGGCGGCGTCTGGGGGCTCGAGAACGGCTACTGTCTGATGGTCGGCGGCTCGCGCGAAGCGTTCGCGCGCTGCGAGGAAATATTTCGCGCGCTGGCTCAGGCGGACGGCTACGCGCGCGTTGGGGAAGCGGGCGCGGGGCACTACGTGAAGATGTTGCACAACGGGATCGAATACGGGCTTCTCCAGGCATACGCGGAGGGGTACGAGATTCTCAACGCGTCGGCGTACGATCTCGATCTGCACAAGATCGCGGCGCTGTGGAACCGCGGGAGCGTGGTCCGGTCATGGCTCAACGAGCTGGCCGAGCGGGCGCTTAGCCAGGCCGGGAACGTGGAATCGCTCAAGGGATTCGTCCCCGACAGCGGCGAGGGCAGGTGGACGGTGCAGGAGGCCGTGGACCTCGACGTGCCCGCACCGGTGATCACGCTGGCGCTGCTGATGCGGCTGCGTTCGCGCCAGGACGCATCGTACGGAGCCAAGCTCATCGCTGCCCTCCGCAACGAGTTCGGCGGGCACGAGGCAAAGTAGTGAATAGCGATCGGTGATTAGTGACTAGTGAACTCCGCCCGCCGGTCACGATCGCGCCGTCGGTGCAACCGCCCTCAGCGCCCGAGCGCCAGCGGGATCGTGCCGACCCATGCACGATGATCATCTTCGGCGCGTCCGGCGACCTCACGCGGCGGAAGCTCATGCCCGCGCTCTACCACCTGGCCGTCGGGAGGCTGCTCGACGATGGACTCGCGATCCTGGGGGTCGCGCGCGAGAGCATGACTGACGAGCAGTATCGCGAGCTGATGCGCGCCGAGCTGGCGAAGTCCGAGGGACTGGAGTCGATCGACGAGGACGCGTGGGGCTGGCTCGCCGGCCGCATGTGGTATGCGACGGCGGATTTCGCCGACCCGGGCACGCTCCCCGCGATCGCGGCGAAGCTTGCGACGATCGAAGGGTCGCGCAGCGGAGAAGCGAACCATCTTTTTTATCTCGCGATACCGCCGAGCGTCTTCCCGGCGACGGTGACGAACCTTGCCGCTTCCGCGCTGATGAAGCGGACGGCATCGTCGAGCGAGCGGCCGTGGAACCGGATCGTCGTAGAGAAGCCGTTCGGAAGGAGTCTCGAGTCCGCTCTGGAGCTCAATGCGCTCCTGCTCGATCGCGTCGGCGAGCACCAGGTGTACCGGATCGACCATTACCTGGGCAAGGAAGCCGTGCAGAATATCCTCGTCTTCCGCTTCGCGAACTCGATCTTCGAACCCCTCTGGAACAGGCAGTACATCTCGCACGTCCAGATCACCGCGGCTGAATCGATCGGCGTAGAGACGCGCGGAAAGTACTACGAGGAAGCCGGCGTTGTGCGCGACATGTTCCAGAACCATCTGCTCCAGCTGCTCACGCTCGCGGCGATGGAGCCGCCGATCGCGCTCGAGGCCGACGCCGTTCGCGACGAGAAGGTCAAGGTGCTGCGCTCCATTCGTCCGCTCGTCGGGAGCGACGGCGAAGCGGCCGCTGTTCGCGCGCAATATCTTGCTGCGGAGAGCGGCGCGCGCGGATACCGCGCGGAGCACGGCGTTGCGCCCGAGTCCGTCACGCCGACCTTCGCGGCGATGCGGATCGCGATAGACAACTGGCGGTGGAAGGGCGTGCCGTTCTTTCTCCGCTCGGGGAAGCGGATGAAGGAGCGCAAGTCGGAGATCGTGGTGCAGTTCAAGTCTCCGCCGCACATGATATTCGACGGCGGGCCGGCGGGACACGTTCCTCCTGGTCTGTTGACCATGCGCGTGCAGCCCCGGGAAGGGATCGCGCTCCGCTTTCAGGTCAAGACTCCGGGCACGGTGCACGAGCTCACGCCGGGGTTCGAGACGACGCCGGTGGAGATGGATTTCTGCTATCAGGATGCGTTCGGCGAGACGCCGGGCCCAGCGTACGAGACGCTTCTGCTGGACACGATGCTTGGCGATGCGACGCTGTTTACCCGCAGCGACGAAGTCGAGATGGCATGGCGTGTGATGGATCCCCTGATAAACCTGTGGTCGGAGCGTCCGGCCCCTGAAATGCCTACGTATACGGCCGGAAGCTGGGGGCCGCGCGAGGCTGATGACCTACTCACCAGGGAACTACCGGGAGCGCAGTGGCGGTGACTTCAATTTTTTTCCGGGCGATGATTGTCGCGCTCTGCACCACGGGGTGCGAGAGGCCGCAAGCCTCGGCCACTTCGGCGCCTGAAACGCCGGCCGCGCTCCACGCCGACAGCATCAAAGTGACGTTGGAGCAGCCGGCCCGCGCTCTCGTGACGAAAGCGCGCGCCCACGACAGGGCGAATCAGCTCGACAGCGCCCGAATCACGTACCTGCAAGCAGCGGCCAGCGTTCCCGAGATTGCCGACTGGCTGTACCTGCGCGCGGCGGGCGTAACGCCCGACAGCGGCGCGAGGAAGGAGCTGTACGAGAAGGTCAGGTCGGAGGTGGCGCGCGACCGGATCCCCATGAGCGAAGCGCTCGCGCGGGAGCGCACGGGAGACATGACCGGCGCGATAGCGGCGTACGAGAGCGCGGGCGCGCGGAACAGCGCGTTCCGGCTTCGCCTTGCGCGCGCGACCGACGCGCCCGCGCGGGAAGCGGTACGAACCGGGCTCATGGCGCTCATCCGATCGAACCCCGGATCGGACGCGTCGCGCGAAGCGATCGCCATGGTGGATCGCACCTTCAACCCTCGGACCCCGGCTGAAGAGCTGGCGATCGCGCGCACGGCGGCGCGGGTCGGCATGACCGGCCGCGCGGCGATCGGCTACGACAAGGCCGGCAACGCCGGGCTGCTCACGAGCAACGACCGCTTCTCCTACGGACAGATGCTCGCGCGGCTGAACCGCGACGCCGACGCGGCCGCGCAATACGCGCGCATCACCGCACCGGCGTCGCTCGCGGCCAGTGCGCAGTACCAGCGCGCCCGCGCGCAGATCGCGATGCGCAATCTGCCCGGCGCGCGGTCGACGCTCCGGTCGATAACCACGCGCTACCCGACCGACCCGAGCGCTGCCGCGTCATTGCTTCTGCTGGCCGATCTCGCGACCGACGAAGGGCGTGACGGCGATGCCCGGACCGTGCTGCGCGACGTTCTCCGCCGCTTCCCTTCGTCGTCGCAGGCGCCGATCGCGATCTTCAGGGCCGCGCTGATCTCCTTCATTCAAAACGACTACAAGACAGCGGCGTCGGAATTCGACGCTCTTGCGAACCAGTATCCGCGGAGCTCGGACGCGACCGCGGCCCGCTACTGGGCGGGCCGATCGCATCATGCGCTCGGTGACACCGCGCGCAGCCGTGCTACATGGCGCGCCCTGATGGCTGACGAACCATCATCGTATTACACGGTTCTCAGCTCTACCCGACTGGGCACTCCGGTGTCGCTGGGCGACGCCGCGCGCGACACGATTCCCAAAGTGCAGGTGCTGGAGGATGGACTGCGGCGGATCGCGCTGCTCGGCGACCTGGGAATGAGCGTGGAGCAGCGACACGAGTACAACAGATTGTTTCGTGACGCGTCCAAATCCCCTGAGCGGATGGTGGCTACCGCGCACGCTTTCTCGGGCACGCCCGAGGCGTCCCGCGCGGTCGCGCTGGGCTGGCGGGTGATCAATGAGAACGGCCGGAGCCCGTTACGCTACCGGCTGGTGCACCCGATCCTCGAACTGCCGCGCATCGCGAGCGCGTCGAAGGCGAACGGCCTGGATCCGGCGCTGGTGGCAGCGCTGATCAAGCAGGAGTCGAACTTCAACCCGCGCGCCACGTCGCCTGTGGGCGCGCGCGGGATGATGCAGATAATGCCGCCACTCGGAACTCGCATGGCTCAGGCGCGGAGGATACCGAACTGGCATATCGACATGCTCTGGGATCCCGCGATCAGCATCGATTTCGGCACGCAGCACCTCGCGGAGCTACTGAAGTCCTACCCGCATCTCGAGCACGGGCTGGCCGCGTACAACGCGGGCGCAGCGCCCGTCGCGCGCTGGCGCACCAAGGCGGGCGCGGCCGACCCGGAGGTGTTTACGGAGCGGGTGCCGTTTGTCGAGACCCGCGATTACGTCCGGGCCATCGTGCGTAACCGCGCATTCTATCGGGCGCTTTATCCCTGGTGAACGACTAGAGCGTTTCTTCGGTGAACGACTAGAGCGTTTCTTCGGATTCCTGCTTCTGTTTCTTCTTCGCCATGAACTTGTCCTGAAGCCAGGTGCCCGGCATGATGAACAACGGGGTAAGGACGATGCCCAGGAGCGTGTTGATCCAGATCAGCGCGATGTAAAACGCGATAAGGCCGAAAGAGACCCAGAGAGTTCCGAGAGGTCCGTGAGTTTCCATTCGGGAAAGATAATCGTGACTAGCGACTAGCGACTAGTGACTAGTGACTAGTGACTAGTGTCTAATAGCTAACTTCATGATCACATGAGAATCCTCGGCCTGTTGGTCTGCACTGCCGTGCTGCTGCCCGTCACCTCGCTTGCGCAGGATTCCCTGCCGCCCGGGGGGGTGCGGCTGGCCCTTACCTATGAGCCGGGCACGCGCCCGGCTGTGCTGGTGCTGCCGGTCGACGGGTCCGAAGGCGATTCCGTCCGCGCCATAATTCAGCGCGATCTGGACTACGATGACCGCGTCACGCTGGTGTCGCTGGAGACGACGGCGGCACGGGCTCTGATCCGCCGGGTGGGCGCCGATATCGATCTCGAGCGTTTCGCGCCGTTCGGCGCGACGGCGATCATTGAGCCGCGTCTCACCGCGACGGGGCTGACGGTTCGCGTGTACGACGTCGGGTCGCGCAAGCTGGCGCGCGCGGCCGATTTCGACCTGCCGGTAGACGTGTACGGTCCCGGGTGGCGCATGGCGCTCCACGGCGTAAGCGACGAGCTGGGACAGTGGATTTTCGGAGCGCGCGGCGCTGCGCAGACGCGCGTGCTCTACACCGGTGGCGACGGACAGATATGGGTTATCGACAGTGACGGAGCCAACGCTCGCCGGATCACTTCGGCGGAGCTCGCGCTCTCGGCTGCGTGGCGGCCGGACGGGTCCGGCTTCGCCTTCGCCGGCGTAGTGGCCGGGCGCTGGCGGATCGGCGTGTCGGGCCTCGCCGCGGGATCGACGCGTTGGCTGCGCGCGATCCCGCCGCGCGGGATCACCATCACTCCCGCGTTCACGCCCGACGGACGATCCATCGCATACGCGCACGGCGACGAGGGCGGGACCAACCTCTGGCTCGCGAGCGCATCCGATGACGCCGTGCCGCGGCGACTCACCCCCGCGCGCTCGGGAGACAACACCGGCCCGTCGTTCGATCCAGGCGGACGCAGGATAGTCTTTACCTCCGGGCGGGCCGGTCAGCCGGATCTCTACCTGATGGACGCGGACGGCACGAACGCCCAGCCGCTCACGACGTCGAGCCTCGCCCGCCGCAGCGACAATGGCTCGCCCGACTGGTCGCCGGACGGACTCAGAGTCGTATATCAGTCGCAGGTGGGCGGCAGCTTCCAGATCGTCAGCCTCGCGCTGCGCGATCGCTCGACCAGGCAACACACGAGCGACGGCGAGAACGAGGACCCGTCGTGGTCGCCCGATTCGAGACATGTCGTATTTTCCTCCACAAGGACCGGTGTCCGCCAGCTATGGGTGGTGGACGCGCAGTCCGGCCGGCTGAGGCAGTTGACTCGCGTGGGCGGTGCCCGCTTGCCGGACTGGTCACCGATTCTGACTCGCTAGCGCTTCTTCGACGGCTCCCCGAAACCAACAACGACCATGAAAACGACCCTCATGTTTCTATCCGCTGCGCTCGTCCTCGGCGCCGTTGCATGCAGCAAGAAGATCAAACCGCTCGTGCCGACGCCGGTGACCACGGCGCAGGCCGATTCGATCGAGCGGGCGAGGCAGCAGGCGCTGGACGACAGCCAGCGCGCCGTGCAGGAGCGCGAGGCCGAGCGTCTGCGTCAGGCGGCCGTGCTTGCCGCCGCGCAGGAGAGGGAAGCGATAGAAGTCATAACCGGCACGGTCTACTTTGGCTACGATCAGTCAGCTCTTTCGAGCGAAGCGCGCGCAACGCTGGATGCCAAGGTGCCTGCGCTGCAGGCGCGGCCGGCGTTCCGCATCCGCATAACGGGACACACTGACGAGCGCGGCTCCTCCGAATACAACCTCGCGCTCGGCTTGCGCCGCGCCGCCGAGCTCAAGGCGTATCTGGTCGCGAACGGGATCGACGCGTCGCGCATCGACATATCGAGCATGGGTGAAGAGCGTCCCGCGGCTGCGGGCTCGGGCGAGTCCGCGTGGGCGTTGAACCGGAGAGCGGAGTTCGTGCAAGTCACCGGTGACGGTGACTAGTGACTAGCCGATGAAGTATCCTTATGGGCCATGGTTGCGCCCGTAACGACGATTCGAAACGCGGTCGCGGAGGCGCTCTCGCCCCACGACCGCGTTGTGCTTGCGGTCTCCGGTGGGGCGGATTCGATGGTAATGCTGGATGCCGCGCGTTCGGCTCGCAGCCAGATGGTGGTCGCGACGTTCGACCACCGCACGGGGGCCGCGTCGGCGGACGCTGCCCGGCTGGTCCGGAATCGGTGCGACGAGCTCGGAATCGCATGCGTCACAGGGCGCGCGCGCGTCCAGGCGCGCAGCGAGGCGTCCTGGCGCGACCAGCGGTGGGAGTTCCTGCGCACAGTCGCCCGCGAGCGCCGCGCCGTCGTCGCCACGGCCCACACGCTCGACGACCAGATCGAGACGGTGTTCATGCGCATTCTGCGCGACGCGGGTCCGCGCGGGCTCGCCGGGCTGTACGCGCGAACGGATGTCGTCAGGCCATTGCTTGGGACTCGCAGGTCGGAGGTGCTCGCGTACGTCGCGAGCGAATCCACCCGGCATGTGGAAGATCCCTCCAACTCATCCCGGGCGCATCTGCGCAACCGGGTGAGGCTCGATCTGTTGCCGCGCGTCGCCGCCGTCCGGCCGGTGTTTGGCGGCGAGCTGCTTGCGTTGTCGAGGCGCGCCGCGGATTGGCGCGAGGCGGTTGCGCTTGCCGTGGACGCGCTTGGGGCGGCACGGCACTCCGACGGCTCGCTCTACATTGCACGCGGCGCCCTCGAGCCGTATGATGAAAGCGAGCTCGCCATCCTCTGGCCGGAGATCGCGGCGCGTGGCGGGGTGACGATGGACAGACGCGGAACCCGCCGGGTAGCCGCGTTTACTATTGATGGGGCCACAGGCGGCTCAATCCAACTTTCCGGAGGGGTAGAAGTCGTGAGGACCCGGGAGCATTTCGTCCTTCGCAGCACCGCATGACCGACGCCCTTGTCGCCGATCCGCGGCTGCTTGGCAGGCCCGTCCGCAGGATCGCATTCGACGAGCGCAAGATCGCCCACCGCGTGGAGGAGCTTGGCGCGGAGATCAGCGCCGCTTACCCCGATGGCGAGCTGCTGGTGCTGGGACTGCTCAAGGGAAGCTTCATCTTCCTGAGCGACCTCGTTCGCAAGATCACGCGGCCCCTTCAGGTGGACTTTCTCGTCGCCTCCAGCTACGGGGATGCCATGGTCTCGAGCGGCAACGTGAGGCTGCTGTACGACCCCGAGACAGAGCTTGCCGGCAAGCACATCCTGCTGGTCGAGGACATAGTCGATTCAGGGCGCACGCTCGGCAGGATGATGGAGATCATGCAGGAGCGCGACCCGAAGTCGCTGGAGATATGCGCGTTGCTCCACAAGCGGATCGCGGAAGGGATGAAGCACGAGGTGAGGTTCGTAGGATTCGACGCGCCGAAGGAGTTTCTCGTGGGATACGGGCTCGATCACGCGGAAGATTTTCGCCACATCCCGTATATAGCGAGTCTCGAATGACCGTCAGCCGACTAGCTTTCTTATAGCCATGCCTGCTCAATCGCCCGTGCCCAAGCCGCCGAGAAAGCCCTTCAACTGGGGCAGTGTCTCGAAAACGATCTCGTTCTGGATTCTCGTGATCCTGATCCCGGTCGCCTTCATCCAGTTTTCCGGGAAAGGCGCGGAACAGGCTCCCGAGATTTCGTATACCCAGTACGACCGTGAGCTGGTGGCGGGCAACGTCTCCCGGGTCAGCATCGAGGCGGGTAGCGCGATCACCGGCGACTTCAAGAAGAAGATTCTCGTCAATCGGCGCGAAGTCGGCAAGTTCAACGTGCGGCTTCCCGTGGAGAACTCGGAGGACGAGGTAGCGCGGCTGCGGTCGCACAACGTCGAGATCCATGCCGAGGCCAAGCGCGCGTCGTTCGGCTCGACCGTGATCGCCTTCCTTCCGATCCTGCTCATCGTCGGGTTCTGGATTTTTCTATTCCGCCAGATGCAGGCGGGCGGCGCGAAGGCGTTCTCGTTCGGCAAGTCGAAGGCGAAGCTCCTCACGGGCGACACGCCCAAGGTTACGTTCGCCGACGTCGCCGGCGCGGACGAGGCCAAGGTCGAGCTCGAGGAGATCATCGAGTTCCTCAAGGATCCCGCGAAGTTCACGAAGCTCGGCGGACGGCTTCCCAAGGGCGCGCTGCTCGTCGGCCCGCCGGGAACCGGCAAGACGCTTCTCGCACGCGCCGTCGCTGGCGAGGCCGGCCGGCCGTTCTTCTCGATGTCGGGATCCGACTTCGTCGAGATGTTCGTCGGAGTCGGAGCGAGCCGCGTGCGCGATCTGTTCGAGCAGGGCAAGGCGCACGCGCCGTGCATCATCTTCATCGACGAGATCGACGCGGTCGGTCGCCATCGGGGCGCAGGCCTTGGCGGCGGGCACGACGAGCGAGAGCAGACGCTGAACCAGCTCCTCGTGGAGATGGACGGTTTCGAGTCGAACGAAGGCGTGATACTGATCGCGGCCACCAACCGGCCCGACGTGCTCGATCCCGCGCTGCTGCGCCCGGGCCGCTTCGACAGGCAGATCATCGTTGACGCGCCCGATCTGCGCGGCCGCGAGGGGATTCTCAAGGTCCACGTGCGCAACAAGCCGATGGCCGACGACGTCGAGATCATGACGCTCGCGCGCGGCACCCCCGGAATGGCGGGAGCCGATCTCGCGAATCTCGTGAACGAGGCGGCGCTTCTCGCTGCGCGCCGGAACCACGACAAGGTGTACATGGTCGATTTCGAGGACGCCAAGGACAAGGTCATGCTTGGCGCCGAGCGGAAGTCGATGGTGATGAAGGACGAGGAGAAGCGGCTGACCGCGTATCACGAGGCTGGTCACGCGATCTGCGCGATCAAGGTCGAGGGCAACGACCCGCTGCACAAGGTCACGATCGTTCCGCGCGGGCGCGCGCTGGGTCTCGCGTTCACGCTTCCAGAGGACGACCGCGTGTCGGTTACGCGCCGCCAGATCGAGGCCCGGCTGGCGATGGCTTACGGCGGGCGCACGGCTGAAGAGCTCGTGTTCGGGCGCGACCGCGTCACGACGGGCGCTGCGAGCGACATCCAGCAGGCGACGGCGATCGCCCGGCGCTACGTCTCGCAGTGGGGACTGTCGGACAAGATCGGCCCCATCTTAGTAGGCGACAACGAGCAGGAGATCTTCCTCGGGCGCGAGCTGCAGCACCGGCGCGAAGTGTCGGAGCGCACGTCACAGCTCGTGGACTCCGAAGTGGAGCGCGTGATCAGGGAGGCGTACACGCGTGCGCTGGACACTCTGAGCGCGAATCTCGATCTGCTGCATTCGGTGGCGGCGTCGCTGCTTGAGCGCGAGACGCTCACCGGCGACGAAGTGCTCACGCTGGCCCGCGGCGAGC
>JBPCJJ010000055.1:0-33290 GCA_051005405.1 Gemmatimonadaceae bacterium
TGGGCCGGCAGCATCCATCTCTTCGACCGAAGCGAGGACCACGGCGCCACCCGCGCTGCCGTGCGCGCGGAGGCGCTCGACAGCCCGGACCTGCGCGACCTCCTCGGCGCCGAGGCGCACGAGCAGCTGCGGCACGACGTGTCGCTGCTGGACGAAGCAGGCCATCCGTTCTCGCGCGACGCCCTGCTGTCGGGCGAGCTGTCGCCGGTTTTCTTCGGAAGCGCGCTCACCAACTTCGGCGTCGAAGCTTTCCTGCATCATTTCCTGGAATTCGCCCCGCCACCCCTCCCGCGCGAGTCATCGGCGGGGCAGATCGAGCCGACCGACGAAGACTTCACCGGATTCGTGTTCAAGATCCAGGCGAATATGGACCCTCGTCATCGTGACCGCGTTGCGTTCGTACGCATCTGCTCCGGAAGATTCGAGGCCGGCATGGACGTCTCGCACGTGCGCACCGGCAAGACCATGCGGTTGTCGGCGCCGCAGCAGTTCCTTGCGCGCGAGCGCTCGGCAGTGGACATAGCGTGGCCGGGCGATGTCATCGGCGTGATGGACCGGGGGACGCTTCGCATCGGGGACACCTTGTCGACAAAGCCCGGCGTCGAGTTCACCGGCATTCCGCGGTTCGCGCCGGAGCATTTCGCTCGCGTGCTCCTGACTGACCCAATGCGTCGCAAGCAGCTCGACACAGGGCTGCGCCAGCTAACCGAAGAGGGCGCCGCGCAGGCGTTCTACACGTCTGCGAGCGACATCGCGAGCCCGACCCCGATCATCGGCGCGGTCGGCCTGCTCCAGTTCGACGTGATGCTGCACCGGCTCGAGCACGAGTACGGCGTGCGCTGCCGGCTGGAGAACATCGGCGGGCGCTACCCCCGCTGGGTAACGGGTCCCATCGAGGACATCGAGCGGTTTGCGAGCGAGCGCGGCCGGATGCTGCTGTACGACTACAAGGGAAACCCGCTCGTGTTATTCGAGGACCAGTGGGGACTCAAGTGGGCGCTCGACCGCGAGACGAGAATCCAATTCCATGAAGTGGCGCCATAGAGTTCCGACAGGCTTGGTCACCGAACCCGCACCTCTACTGTTGTTTCCGCGCCAGTGGGTTGCTTCGCTACAATCATGAAGGGCCCGGAAAAGGGCGGTTGTACCGTGTAGCTCTGTGGCTCCTCCCGAAGGTCAGCCGGGCAACTGATCTTGGGGCCGGAGCTGTCCCGCCCGTGCGCGACCGCGGTGACAGTGTTGGCGGATCGCGCCGTTGCCAATCGACTGAAAGATCTGCAACCGCCAGTCTGAACGACGAAGATCACCGTGAAGGGGACGCCCGTTGGAACCTCGACGGGCGCCTGGATTCGAGAGATCGGCAACGTGACAGCGCGCCCCGGCGAGAACGGCAGATTACATCCGGCGGCAGCGACTAATGAGCCAACCAGGCCTAACCTGAGCCAATGCATCCAACCTCCGGTCCGGTTCCACTCGGACATGCAAATAACGCACCTTCAACCTTGCCGTTCGAAGCGCGCGGCAAGATCGATATTGTCATGCCCTCACGAGCTTTCTGTACGCCACCCGGTGCGGCTGGTCTGCGTCCACGCCCTTTCTGCGCTTGTAGTCTTCCCTGTATGCCTCGTAGTTCCCCTCGAACCAGACAGCTTCGCTATTCCCCTCGAACGCGAGGATATGCGTCGCTATCCGGTCCAGGAACCAACGGTCGTGCGAGATCACCACCGCGCATCCGGCAAAGTCGATCAAGGCGTCCTCGAGCGCGCGCAATGTATCCACGTCGAGATCGTTCGTCGGCTCGTCCAGCAGCAGCAGATTGCCCCCGCTCTTGAGCAGCTTCGCGAGGTGCAGCCGGTTCCGCTCTCCGCCTGAGAGCTTCTCCACCTTCTTCTGCTGATCGGTCCCCTTGAAGCCGAACGACGCCAGGTACGCGCGCGCATTTATCTCGCGCTTGCCGACGACGATGATGTCGTTGCCGTCACTCACCTCGTCGTACACTGTTTTCTTCGCGCCAAGCTCGCGCGACTGATCGACGTAAGCCGTGACAACCGTGTCGCCGACCGTCAGCGATCCGCCGTCCGGCTTTTCCTCTCCAACAATGATCCTGAACAGCGTCGTCTTGCCGGCGCCGTTCGGCCCGATCACGCCGACGATCCCGCCGCGCGGCAGCGAGAAAGTCAATCCATCGAACAGAAGCTTGTCGCCGTACGCCTTCTTCACATTGTCCGCAATGACCACGTCGTTGCCGAGCCGCGGTGGGGGCGGGATCACGATCTCATGCTGGTACAGCTTCTCCCCCTGCGATTCCTTCTCCAGCTCCTCGTACTTCTGCACGCGCGCCTTGTTCTTGGCCTGCCGCGCCCGCGGAGCCATGCGCACCCACTCGAGTTCGCGCTCCAGAGTTCGCTGCCGTGCCGAAGCCTGCTTCTCTTCCGTGGCGAGGCGCGTGCGCTTCTGCTCCAGCCAGCTCGTGTAATTTCCTTCGTACGGAATCCCCGCCCCGCGATCGAGCTCGAGGATCCATTTCGCGACGTTGTCCAGGAAATACCGGTCGTGCGTCACCGCTACGATCGTGCCGGGAAACTCCGCGAGATGCCGCTCCAGCCAGGCGACCGACTCCGCGTCGAGGTGGTTGGTGGGCTCGTCGAGCAGAAGCAGATCGGGTTGCTCCAGCAGCACGCGGCACAACGCGACGCGGCGCTTCTCGCCGCCCGACAGCGTTTTCACGTCCGCATCAGCGGGAGGAAGTCGCAGCGCGTCCATCGCGATCTCGATCTTGCGGTCCATCTCCCACGCGCCTTTCGCCTCAATGGCGTCCTGCACCCGCGACTGCTCGTCGAGCAGCTTCTGCATCTTGTCGTCGTCCATCGGCTCCGCGAACCGCGCGGAGATATCCTCGAATCGCTTGAGCAGATCGCGAACCTCGGCGATTCCGTCCTCTACATTCTCGCGAACGTTTTTGGATTCATCGAGCCGCGGCTCCTGCGACAGGAAGCCGACGCGCATCCCGTCGGCCATCCATGCTTCGCCCTGATAATCGTGGTCTTCGCCCGCCATGATCCGCAGAAGCGACGACTTGCCGGCGCCGTTCGCGCCGAGCACACCGATCTTCGCTCCGTGATAAAACGAGAGCCATATCCCGCGAAGAATCTCCCGCGAAGGCGGGACGACCTTGCGCAGGTCCTTCATTACGTAGATGAACTGGGGAGGGGCCATGAACGGAAATTACTAGGGCAAACGCTCCAACTCGCCCAATCGACGGGCCAATGACTCGAGCTCCGCTACCGTCAACGGCCCCGTGAGCGTGTACGACTGTCCCTGCTCGGCATTCAACCACCTGTAGGAATTGACCGCCGACTCGGACATGGCGGCGTCGGCAGGCCGCTGCGGGCTCTGAGCCGTGCTCCGACGCGCAACACTCCTTTCTTCCGCGAACGCTGTCCGCGACGACTCTTCTGTAAGCGTAAGGATCGTCCCGTCCGCGGTGCGATAACGGGACATACGCACGCCCGGGCCAAGCGCGCTCGCGGCAGCTACCTCCGCGGGCCGTGCAGGCGGCGGCGCGGACAGGACGGCTGAAGCCCTAGCCGACTCGGGCAACTCGGGCAAGACCAGTCGCTTGGTCGAGGCCGCAGATGCAACCCCCTGCCCCTCCGCCCGCGGCGAAAGCGCCGGCGTCCGGGGCACGTTTGCTGGTGCCGCTGACGAAACAACATCCGGCACCGCCCGCGTCGCGCCCACGCTCTCCAGTGGAACGTCCGCGAACGACGCCTCGGTCCGCGAGTCTTCACCCCGGTCGAGCGTGCCCGAGCGATCTACGACGAAGGCTGTGCCGCCGACCAGCAGCAGCACCGCCGCAGCCCGCGCATAAGGAACCCGGAAGATCGGCGGGCGCAACGCGCGGCGCGGAGCTGGCGGGGCCGCAACGACGGTCGGCGATCCGGCCACCCGGGCCGACGACGGCGCCGCGTCCAGAGCGCTTATCGTCCGCGAGGCCGCAGCGACGAAGCCACGCGCCTCCGCTAGCGCAGCCGCGCATTGCGCGCACTCCGCCACGTGCAGCTCGAGCCCTGCGGCCTCTGCTTCCGGCAGTTCTCCATCTATGAACGCGTGCAGTGCGCCTTCGTCAGGATGCTGCGTCATTTCTCTCTCCCGTTCCTTCGATCTCTTCATACGCTTCCACGAGACGTCGTCGCGCGCGAGCCAGCGTGGTTCCCACCGAGCCGGCCGAGAGATCGAGCGCTTGCGCGATCTCAGGATAGCTCAGCCCTTCTTCCTTCATCAGCAGCGCCGACCGATCCCTCTCCCCCAGCGCGCCCAGCGCCCGTCGCGCCACGGCGCTCTGCCGCATCCGCTCCACTGACAGCTCCGCCTCGGCATCGGCGTCCTCGCTACTCGTCCGGGATTCCGCCGCGAGCAGCGTGAGATGCTTGCGGTCACGCTCCTGCCGCCTGGCGGTGTCGCGCAGGAGATTCGTCGCAACCGCGAACAGCCACGCACGTTCGTTCGTGATCGCTTCCTGTCGCATCGCCCTGACGAACGTCTCCTGCGCGACCTCCTCGGCGAGATCGCTGTCGCCCAGCCTGCGGGTCAGGTAGCGCACGAGCTGTGCGTTGTACGTTCGAAACAGGCGATCTACGTCAGGCATTCATCGCCAATCGCGCGCGACACCGCTCAGCTCCATGGTTCCGAGCTTTGCCAAGCCGTCGGGATGCAGCTCGATCGTGATCACCCGGCCGTGCGTAATGACCTGGTCACCCAGCGCCAGAATTTCCTGCAGCTCTGGTATCTCCCTCATGAGAGCAAAGTAAAGCTCCGAGTAAGGTTGAACGCGAACCACGCGCGCATCGGGTGAAGCGGTCCGCACATCCGTCCACACGCCATCGCGAATGACGAACGTCCTGCCGCCGGCTGCCCGCACATTCGCGGTCCTCGCGTCGTCAGCGGAAGACAGCGTCGTGACGGCCCGCTGAGACGCGGATATCCGGGCCTCTTCGAATGCGCGCGCGCCGGTCTGTCCCGACGCCGGTGGTGGCGCAGCCAGGTTTCCGCCGGCTGATGATCTTCTGGTGCTTGCCGCGCCGCCAATCGTCGCGGGGGAAACCGGCCTGCCCACCGCGTCGGCGAATCGCTCCATCCCAGGCTCGAGCACCAGATAGGAGGTGAGCTCGGTCGGGATGCCGAAGCGCTCTCCCAGCCCGCGAATTTCGTCGTCGACTTCAGCAGAGCCGCCCGAACGCCTGCGCTCTGCAGTGAGATATCCAATTCGGCGAATCGCCCAGAGCCGCGCTACGAACGCGTTGTCGCGCTCCCGGGCTGGAAAGTTCGCCGCCATGGGAACCCGAACCGGACCCGAGGACGACGTGCCGGCTAGAGTAATATTTCCCCGCCCTTCGCCTTCGTATCTCGCGAGAATGACGAGGTCCTGGCCGGCGAATACATCGGCCGGAAGCTTCGGGTACACCTGCCGCAAGCGGACACCGTCCGCTTCCAGCCTCAGATCTGTGATCACAGGCGTGCCAAGCCGCTGCGCCAATAGTGACACAACGCGCTCGATCGATTCGGACGGCCTGACGAACTGCGCGGTCCCGCGCCCCTCGATCGCGAGCTCCTCCAGCAATGCGACGTTCACGTCGGCTCCGAGTCCGAAGGTGAACACTCTCGCGCGACCGCGACGATCTGCCGCCATCTGCGCCAGCCGGGATTGCCCGCGCTCGCCCGCGGTAGGAAGCCCGTCCGTCAGGAAGAGCACGATCGGCATGCCGCGGGGCTCGTGGTCGAGCGCTTCCTCCAGCGCCGCCTGGATGTTCGTGGATCCTTCCGCGCGGAGGCCGCGCAGATACTGCACGGCAGCAGCGACGTTCGCGGCGGTAGCCTGAACGGACGAACTTCGGAACCGGTCCGCGTCGGTGCTGAACGGAATGATCCTGAAGAAGTCGGTCGGCCTGAGCGTGCGCAGCAACGCTTCGCCCGCCCTCACTGCCTGTCGCATTTTCTCGCCGCTCATCGATCCTGATACGTCGAGCACGAAGGCGACGTCGCGGCTCGCCGGAATCGCGCGCGTTTCGCCGGGCGAAAGCGAGATCATCACGTACCGATCGTCGGCCGCTGTTGCGTGCGTGAGCATCGTCACAGCGGGCCGGCTTCCGCTGGCCCGTGGAACCAGAACCGTTATTGCCGCGCCCCTGCCGGATGACTCGAACACGCGCGATGAGCCGTCGCGACTCTCCCGCAGCGAATGCGTCGGAGAATACGCGCGGCCCAGCGGTGCGTTGGCCCCATAGCGAAGCTGGAACGTCGATGCAGGCGCCCGGCGCGGAGCTTCGCTGCCATCGCTGCCATCGCGGCCTCGAACCACCGGCAGTGGCCTGTCCGGCCGCGTACGCGGCTCGGTTCCGCGGAAGTAGTCGATTCGCAGCGCGTCGCCCTGGCGCTCCGCAACCACGTCGAACCGCACCACCACCTGCTTTCTCTCGCCGGGCGCGATAGGAAAGATTCGCGCGCGGAGAAGCCCGTGATCGAACCACTCGACGAGCGCAGGGTCTCGATGGCTTCGGACGATCTCCTCGTAAATCGCGCGTGCTCGATCGGCCGCCATCGTTTCGCCCGCCACCAGCTCGCCGTTGATCATAAGGCGGAGGTCACGGAACGCTGCGTTCCGCGGTAGCGGAAAGATGTAATCGGCCTCGCCGAGCGCGCCGCCGTTGTTCACGAACGTCTCGCTCACTTCGTAGCGAAGCACTCCGGACGCGAGCTCGACCCGGACGTCGCTCCGCACGCGAGTGACGCCGCCATGGGCTGGACAGGGCCGGCACGGCGCGCCAGGACGACAGCGCATTTCGGCACATCGCGGTACGAGCAGTCCCTGGGCGATCGCTGACTGAATGGGCGTACTGGCGAGCGCGAGCAAGAAGAAAACGAGGCTACGCATGAGAACCTGGATTGTGAAAGACACCGTTAGACGCACCCAACCGCCGACCTTGCACACAGCCGGGCGTTAGGCTCCAGTGGGGAGGACTAACGCCATCCGTTTCTCACATTTGTGATATTACAAAACTGTCTGGTTAACTATCGCGCTGGCAATGAGTTAACCTATCTGATTGGGGGTTCCGACCCCTTCCATTCGGACCGAAATCAGCTATATTGAAAGGTTGAAAACATTTGGCATGGACGGGTGTATTAAACCTCTATGCCCAGTGACCCTGGACGTATTCCGGCCAGGGTAGGAAGCGCGGCCTAGCGGCCGCGCCGTGACATAAGGAGACCGGCATGAACCGACTTGAGTCCCTGATTCAGAAGAGAACGGCCCGCACTGGCGTGGCCCTTTTCACAGCCGTGGCGGCAGCTGTCGTCGCGGTGCAGCTCGGCTCCGGATCGGGCACATCCGCCGGAACCGCGTTCATCGATGACGCGCTCGCGACCATGGCCGAAAAGCCGGTCGTCGACCGCTCGGCTTGGGACATCTCAAACATCGACAACAGCCGGGTCGACATGTGGGTCGACATTTTCACGACGCGTCCGAAGCTTCGTGACAGGTTCGCTGTGTGGATGGAGCGCAAGCCCAAGTATGAGGAGATGATCTCGGCGAAGCTCGCGGAGAAGAACATGCCGCAGGACCTGATCTACATGGCGATGATCGAGTCCGGCTTCAATCCGAAGGCGTACTCGCACGCCCATGCGGGCGGACTCTGGCAGTTCATCAGCGAGACCGGGCAGCGCTACGGCCTGACGGTCAATAAGCAGGTGGACGAGCGGAATCATCCCGACAAGGCGACCGATGCTGCGCTGGCATATCTGACGGACCTGCACGACCGATTCGGTTCGTGGTACCTCGCGGCGGCCGCATACAACACCGGCGAGAACCGGGTTGGCCGGATCATGCGGGAAGTTACGGGTAAGGAGCGCGGCACCGATGCGGACTTCTACCGTATCGCGAGCCGTCTTCCCAGGGAGACGCGGGATTACGTGCCGATGATGATCGCGGCAGCGCGCATCTCCAAGGAGCCGGCCAAGTACGGCTTCGGCCCGGACAGCGAGTATCGCCGGACCGCGGCGGCTGCCGTCGCGCAGGAGCCGACGCTCTCGGAGTAAGTGGTTCTGATGAGATGAAGGGCGCCCGGGCGGGCGCCCTTTTTTTGTCTACTGGCCGGGGCGGCAGCCACGTAGTCAGCTTTCGCGGCATGTGGTTGCTTCCATTGTTTCCGCGCGTCGCGGAGTTCGCGACAAGAACCTTCTACCGAACCACCGTCAGCGGCGGCGGGATTCCGCGCGACGGGCCGGTGCTTCTCGTCGGAAACCACCCGAACGCGCTTCTCGACCCGCTCTTCCTCGCGGCCGTAGCACGCCGGCCCGTGCGCTTTCTTGCCAAGGCTCCGCTCTTCTCGAGTCTGCGGACATCGTGGGCGGTCAAGGCAGTCGGCGCAATTCCCGTGTATCGCCCCAGTGACAATCCGGCGCTCGTACGGCGGAATGCGAGCATGTTTCGCGCTGCGCACGAGGCGCTGCTGGCTGGCGCCGCCATAGGAGTATTCCCGGAAGGAATGAGCCACGACGCCCCCTCGCTCGGACCGCTTCGAACGGGCGCGGCGCGGATTGCGCTCGGCGCGAGATCGCAGCTAGGACACCCCCTGCCGATCATTCCCATCGGCCTGGTGCTTCTCAACAAGGAAGAGTTTCGCTCCGAAGCCCACGTCCTCATCGGCGACCCGGTACCGTGGGAGGGACTCGACGGCAGCGAAGAAAGCGCTGGGGACGTCAAGGAGCTGACCGCACGCATCGATCAGGCGCTCCGCGGCGTCACCCTCAACCTCGACGCCTGGGAAGACGCCGCGCTGATACAGATCGCGGAGGAGATCTTCGATGCCGAGCGTGGCGCGCGTCCGGAAGAGGGCGGCCGGGCAGATCGATGGCGCGAGTCCGTTCGGATCGTTTCAGCCGCCCGCCGTACCGGAGACGAAGGCGCGATCAAGCTCGCGCGCGAAATACGCCGCCATGCGCATGCCCTCGACCTGTTCAGGCTGCGACCTCAGGAACTTCACGCTCGCACGAATTTGCAGATCGCTGCGCAATGGTCCGCGCGAAAAGTCGCGTTGCTCGCACCGTTGGGACTGCTCGTCGCAGCCATCGGGGCCGCGCTATTCTGGCTGCCGTATCGTCTTACCGCTGTAATCGTCGAGCGCAGCCGGACAGACGAGAACAACCGCGCGACGGTGAAGCTGGTCGCCGGTGCCGCGCTGTTCGTCGCGTGGATCGCGCTGCTCGGAGCGGCTGCCTGGATTTTCGCGGGATGGAGGGCGGGCATCCCGGCGCTTGTTGCCCTCCCTGTTCTCGCGATGTTCACGCTCGTTCTCCTCGAGAAATCGAGCGAAGCGTGGCGGGACACGCGGCGGTTTTTTCTGCTGCGGTCGCGGGTGAAATCGCTCGACGACATGCGATTGCGCCAGCTGGATATTGCCCTGAGACTTCAGGCGCTGCGCGACCGCACTGCCGGGGCTCGCGGCTAGGGGGCCCCGCCCGCCCGCGATGGGCCCGGACCCGCCAGAGAAAGCTCGAGAAGCTTCCGCGCGGGCTGCGGATCCCGCGTGTGATAACACCGCAGCGTGTCGATCGCACACTCCCCCTCGATCCGGACCGCCAGGAGCTGGCGAATGACGTCATCCGCGAGACGCGGGTAAAGGCTAAGCGTGACGTGTGGAGTGAATGAGAACCGGGCGCGCGCGAACGGGAGGCCGCACGTCGCGATGCGGTCGTGGAGCTCTCTCACCTTCCCGTGCGGACTGAGGGGAAGAACAACAATGTCGCTCTGCATGAACCGCACAGGCTTGCCGAATTCGAGCTCGAGGGGCGCCGTCGCTTCCGCGATCGGCCGCAGCCTCCGCTCCAGCTCCTCCACCGTAACCGACGGCGGTATCGGGCCGACTCCCGATGATCCCGCGATAGTCACATGCGGCGGCTTGGACCCCGCAAGCTTCCTGTCGAACCGCGCGTTTATCTCGGCGATCTGCCTCGCCGCCTCGCCGTGCAGCTCCGCAAGGATGAAAATTCCGTTGAGCACGAGAGCAATTTAGCGTTGGCGATTACCCGTCAGCTGTTAGCTGCCGGCCGTTCATTGTACTTTGCAGTTGACTAGTCACTAATCACTAATCACTCCAATGCTCTCCATCGACCTGACCAACCGCCGCGCGCTCGTCGCCGGCGTCGCGGATGATGCGGGCTACGGCTTTGCAATCGCGAAGACGCTCGCCGAGGCCGGCGCGACCGTGTGCGTCGCCACCTGGCCCCCCGCGCTCAACATCTTCAGCAATCTGCTCGAGCGCGGGAAGATGGATGAGTCCCGGGCTCTAGACCGGGGCGGCATGCTCGAGTTCGAGAAGATATACCCGCTCGACGCCGCGTATGACACGCTCGCCGATGCGCCCGAAGACATCCGCAACAATAAGCGCTACAAGGACACCGGAGATTTCTCCATCGAAGGGCTCGCCGGCAGGTTGCGCGCGGATTTCGGGGACAAGTCACTGGACATCGTGATCCATTCGCTCGCCAACGGTCCCGAAGTCAGGAACCAACTGCTCGATACGAGCCGTTCCGGATATCTCACCGCCGTGGGCGTCAGCGCCTATTCTCTTGTCTCCATGGTCTCGCGCCTTGGCCCGATGATGCGCCCTGACGGGTCGTTTCTCTCTCTCACGTACATGGCTAGCGAGCGAGTGATACCTGGATATGGCGGCGGAATGTCGTCCGCCAAGGCCGCGCTCGAAAGCGATACGCGCACGCTCGCGTTCGAAGCGGGGCGCAAGCACGGTCTCCGCGTCAACACGATCTCCGCGGGTCCGCTCGCCTCGCGCGCGGCAAGCGCAATCGGCATCATCGACAAGATGGTGGAGTACTGTGCCGAGAATTCGCCGCTGGAGGGACCGCTCACGGCTGCGGAGGTCGCGACAGCGGCCGCGTTTCTGTCCAGTCCGCTCGCCAGCGGGATCACCGGCACCACGATCTACGTTGACAAGGGATACCACGCGATGGGGATGGCCGTCACAAAGCTGTAAACCCCGGCCGTGCCTGCCTGAACTACGAAGCGGCTTTTCTCCGTTCGGCGCGCTCGCGATCGAGAACTTTCACCGATATCAGCCGCTGGTCCGCGCGCCCAACCGTCACAGCGAGGCTTTCGCCCTCCTGCCGCGCGCACCATCCCATGGAGAAGGGCACGACATGAGCCGAGGATGCGGCCGCTTGAAGCCGCTGAACCACCTGCAGCACATGCTGCTCGAGCGCGGCGTGCAGCACTGCGACGAACTCGTCGCCTCCGACCCGCACCACCACGTCATTGCCGCGAAGCTGGCGCAGCAGAAACCGGCTCAGATCCACGAGAGCCGCATCCCCCGCGGAATGACCGTGCTTGTCGTTGTAGACCTTGAAATCGTCGATGTCGAGATAGATGCACCCCCACGTCGAATCCGTGCCGGTCCCAACCCGGTCCTCGACCACCGAGAAAAACCGCCGGTTGTAACAGCCGGTAAGCGGATCTCGAATGCTGAGTTCGACCAGCTGTCGCTCAAGCGCCTTCTGCGCGCTGATATCGACTAGGATTCCGTGGTAAAACAGATCGCCGTCATCTTCGTCGCGCACCACATAACCCGTATCGCGTACATAGCGCGTGCCGCCATCAGGGCGCTTCAGCTCGAACTCGAAGCTCTGAACCGAGCCCTGGCTCTCGTATAGCGCGGCCTCCTCGGCCCGGCGCGCCGGATCCATGAGAGAGTGAGTCTTTACATTCTTCAGCTCGTCGAGCGACTCTACTCCCACTATTTCCATGAATGCGCGATTGGCGTCGAGAATGTCTCCGGTCGGGGTCGATATGTAGATGCCCTCGCCCAGCTTCGACGCAAACTGTCGCAGCGTCGCGGGGTCCGAGAGGCTTCTATTGCTGGCAGGCAGCTTGTCCGGCGCTTCCGTCATAAGCTCGGCATGTGTGTTGCCCACCCTTCTTCCAGGCAACTCTATTGGGGACTTAACATGGCACCGGATAAACGAATGGAAAAGGCTCAGCCGAAAACGGACAAAGACCGGGTACAGGACCAGGGGCAGCGATCAGGCAGGCCTAACCCCGGCAATCCGGCTGAGGATCACGAGCGGGAGCACAAATCCAGCTACGGCGGCGAAGGCGGCGAGCCGCGCACGAGCTCCCACGAAAGGGAGCCCGCGAAGCCTGAATGACGTTCGCGACCGCGGGTATACACCATGTAACCGCGATCACCGGCAACCCGCAGCAGAACGTCGATTTCTACGCGGGTGTGCTGGGGCTCCGGCTCGTCAAGCGCACGGTGAACTTCGACGATCCTACCACTTATCACTTCTACTTTGGTGACGAGACTGGAAGTCCGGGGACGCTCATCACGTTCTTCGTCTGGCCCGGAGCGAAGCGAGGAAGGGCGGGCGCGGGACAAGTCGCCGTTACCTCGTTCGCGATACCGCCGCGCTCGCTTGGGTATTGGATCGAGCGCCTCATCCGGTACCAGGTTCAGTATGAGCTCCCGCAGACGCGGTTCGACGAGGAGCGCGTCATCGCGCTCAAAGATCCCGACGGACTGCTGCTCGAGCTCGTCGCGCACCCATCGGCGGAATCGCTTCCGCCAGCGATTGGCGGGCAGGTGGAGCCGGAGCATTCGATTCGCGGGCTCCATTCCGTCACTCTCTGGGAGGACGGGCACGAGCTGACCAGCCGGCTGCTCATCGATTCGCTTGGCTTTCGCATGACCCGGGAGCAGGGGAGCATCTATCGCTTCATGGCTCGCGACGGCGCCCGCGGCTCCATCGTGGACGTGCGCCTGGTTCCGGGACTGTGGGCCGGCGTGACGGGAGCAGGCGCCGTTCATCATGTCGCTCTCCGGGCGCGCAATGACGCTGAACAGGTCGCCCTTCGCGGCGCTCTTGCCACGCTGGGATCCAACGTCACGCCCCCGCTGGACCGGCAGTATTTTCGGTCGGTGTATTTCCGTGAGCCGGGGGGTGTCCTTCTCGAGATTGCGACCGACGGCCCCGGATTCACGGTCGATGAGCCGATGGACACGCTCGGACTTGCGCTCAAGCTGCCTCCGTGGCTCGAAGATCGTCGGTTCGAGATCGAGGCGCTGCTGCCCGATGTTCAGCTCCCTCTCAGGCTCCGAGGGCCCGCGGGATGAGCGACCTATGCGGTTTCATCAAGTTGCATCCCACGGGCTCGTTCGTTCAGACATCTTTGACACCGCACAATGGCTTGCCCGACTCGTCCAGCCTTAGCTGCATTCCCTAGAAAGTCCTTCACGAAATGACTGACATCGCATCACCACAGACATCGACCTCCGCCGATCTCGAGCAGCTCGCAATCGACGCCATTCGCGTCCTTTCAATGGATGCGGTGCAGAAGGCCGACTCCGGCCATCCGGGCACTCCGATGGCTCTCGCGCCGCTCGCTTACGCGCTGTGGACGAGGCACATGCGGTATGATCCGAGCGACCCGGGGTGGCCGGACCGCGACCGTTTCGTGCTGTCGGCCGGGCACGCGTCGATGCTGTTGTACTCCGTGCTGTATCTGACGGGATACGACGTATCGCTCGAAGACATCATGCAGTTCCGCCAGTGGGAAAGCGCGACGCCGGGGCATCCCGAGCTCGGCTATACGCCTGGCGTGGAGACAACGACCGGACCGTTGGGCCAGGGCTTCGGCAACGCCGTCGGCATGGCGATCGCCGAGTCCCATCTCGCTGCGACGTTCAATCGCGATGACCACCGCATCATCGACCACTACACGTACTTCATCGCCAGCGATGGCGACCTGATGGAAGGCATCTCCCACGAGGCCGCGTCGTACGCGGGCCACCTGCGGTTGGGTAAGCTGATCGGCTTCTACGACGACAATCACATCACGATCGAGGGCAGCACCGATCTCACATACAGCGATGATGCGTTCCATCGCTTCGACTCCTATGGCTGGCACGTCCAGCGCGTCGCCGATGTAAACGATCTCAATGCACTCGACGCCGCGATCGAAGAAGCGAGAGCCGAGACGCAGCGCCCGTCGATGATCATCTGTCGAACGCATATCGGGTTCGGAAGTCCGAACAAGGTCGACACCGCGGAAGCGCACGGCTCTCCCCTGGGCGAGAAGGAGATCGAGCTTACCAAGCGGGGTCTGGGCTACCCGTCCCTCGAGCCGTTCCACGTTGACCCGGGCGCGCTCGCGCATTGGCGCAAAGCCGGGGAGCGTGGGAAGGCGCTCCGGCTGGGATGGGACAAGCGGTATGCATCCTTCGCCAGCGCGCACACCGACGCTTCATCCGAGTTGGATCGTCGTCTCGCTGGCGAGCTCCCGCAGGGCTGGGAAGAATCGATTCCTGTTTTCACCGCGAAGGACGGCAACGTCGCGAGTCGCGCGGCGTCGGGGACCGTGCTCAATGCGATCGCCGGAAAAATCCCCGAGCTGATCGGCGGATCGGCGGACCTCGCCGGCTCCACGAATACGATCATCAAGGCGGAAGGAAGCATCTCCGCGACTAATCCAGCCGGGCGCAATTTTCACTTCGGGATCCGCGAGCACGGAATGGGCGCGATCATGAACGGAATGGCGCTGCACGGAGGAGTCCGCCCATACGGCGCGACCTTCCTGATTTTCTCCGATTACATGCGGCCGGCGTTGCGCCTGGCAGCAATCATGGAGCAGCCGACCATCTACGTCTTCACGCATGATTCGATTGGCCTGGGCGAAGACGGTCCGACGCACCAGCCGGTAGAGCAGCTCTCGACTTTGCGCGCGATTCCGAACTTCACGGTTATCCGCCCCGCAGATGCGTCGGAGACGGCGGAGGCGTGGCGCGCGGCGATCAAGCACACCTCGGGCCCGGTGGCGCTGGTGCTCACCAGGCAGAAGCTTGGATTCATTGATCGCGACGAGTACGCTGACGCGCGGCTTCTGGCGCGCGGCGCATACGTTCTGAGGGAAGCGTCCGGCGGAATCCCGGCGATCGTTCTCGTCGCCAGCGGATCGGAGGTAGCCCTGGTCATCGAGGCGCAGTCGCTGCTCGAGGCCGAAGGCATCGCGGCGCGCGCCGTCAGCATGCCGAGTCACGAGCTGTTCGCCGCCGAGTCCGCGGATTATCGAGCTGGTGTTTTCCCGCAGGGTATCCCGCGAATCGCCGTTGAGGCTGCTCATCCCATGTCGTGGTATCGCTGGGCCGGCGACAACGGCGTCGTGCTCGGTCTCGAGCGTTTTGGCGCTTCGGCGCCGTTTGCGCGGCTTTACGAAGAGCTCGGTCTCACGGTGGACAAGATCGTCGCAACCGCCAGGCAGCTCGTCGCCGCGAAATAGTGACAAGAGAGTCCCGGCTTTACGACATCAGCGTTACCGTCAACAGGGACACCCCGGAGTGGCCCGGCGACACCGCGTTTTCTTCCAGCTGGAGCATGACGATGGCCGCCGGCAACAGCGTCAACGTCTCGGCGATGACGTCGAGCCCGCATGTCGGCACGCACGCGGACGCACCGCTTCACGTGCACGACGGCTGGCCGGGATCGCACGAATTGCCGCTCGATGCTTTCTGCGGGCGGGCGATCGTGGTGGATATGTCCGGATGCTCCGGAGAAATCACGCTGGAAATGCTCGGTACCTCTGTTCCAGGCGATCTTGAAGAACGAATCGGGCGCGCGCCGCGAGTCCTGCTCAAGACCGGGAATACGATCGCGACCGGTCATTTTCCCGATGACTGGCCGACGCTCACGGAGGAATGCGCCCGCGCCCTGCTCGGCCTCGGAACGCGACTGCTTGGTGTCGATTGCCCCTCGGTGGATGCGAGAGAGAGCAAGAGCCTTCCCGTTCACCACATGCTGTTCGCGGGGAACGCCTGTCTCCTCGAGAACCTCGACCTGCGGCGCGCGCCCGCCGGCGACTACGAGCTTTTCGCGTTCCCGCTGAAATTGATGGGAATGGACGCGTCGCCGGTGCGAGCTGTGCTTCGCGAGATATAGACCTTCCGCTGGCACGGCCAATGCCTCTCAAGCCAGGCTGTAGTGCCTGATCGCCAGTCACTGGCATTAATCACTAATCACTAATCACTGATCACTAATCGCATAATGCCTCCCTCCTCCGGCGCCTCTACTTCCCTCTGGATGGATACCGCGGACGTTCCGCGGTTCCCCCCGCTGACTTCCGACGCGCGCGCATCTGTTTGCGTTGTCGGTGCAGGAATGGCCGGGATGATGACGGCATACATGCTGACACGCGCGGGCAGGACTGTGGTCGTCGTGGACGATGGAGACATCGGCAGTGGTGAAACGGGGCGCACAACCGCGCACATCACGGCCGCGCTGGACGATCACTACACGGAAATCGAGAAAGTTCATGGCGCCGGCGGCGCGCGCCAGGCCGCCGAGAGTCACACAGGCGCGATCGACCGCATCGAGTCCATCGTGGGAATGGAGGACATCGATTGCGACTTCGAGCGTGTGGACGGCTATCTGTTTCTTGCCGGCAACGACAAGAAGTCCGTGCTCGAGTCCGAGCGTAAAGCGGCATACGCCGCAGGGCTGCTCGACGTCGAGATGGTGGAGCGCGCGCCGATCGATTTCTGGGATACCGGTCCCGCGCTTCGCTTTCCGCGCCAGGCGCAGTTTCACTCGCTCAAGTTTCTTGCCGGGCTGGCCCGCGCGATCGTACGCGATGGAGGAGAGATCTACTGCGGAACCCGTGTGACGCGGATAGAGGACGGAGAACCCGCGAAGGTAACGACAAGCGACGGGCATGTGATCTCCGCCGACAGCGTCGTTGTGGCTACCAACACTCCCGTCAACGACTGGATCATCATCCACACGAAGCAAGCCGCGTATCGAACCTACGTGATCGGTGTGGAGGTGCCGCGTGGATCCGTGCCGGCCGGGCTGTACTGGGATACCCTCGATGCCTACCACTACGTTCGAATTCATCGCGCGGATCATGCGGCCGGGCCTGACGCGAACGACATCCTCATCGTGGGTGGCGAAGATCACAAGACGGGTCAGAAGGACGACGCGCCGGAGCGCTTCCGCCGGCTGGAGGAGTGGGTCAGCAAGCGCTTCCCGATGGCTTGCCGGGTCGCGTATCGGTGGTCGGGTCAGATCATGGAGCCGGTCGATCATCTCGGGTTCATTGGAAAAAATCCGGGAACCGATCAGAACATCTACGTAGCCACGGGCGATTCAGGAAACGGGATCACGCACGGCGCCATCGCGGGCGTCCTGTTGACCGATCTGATCATGAAGCGGAAGAATCCGTGGACCAAGCTGTACGATCCTTCGCGCGTCACGCTCCGCACCGCGCCGACGTTTGCCAAGGAAAACGTCAACGTGATGGCTCAGTATGTGGACTGGCTGACCGGCGGCGATGTGGACACGGTCGAATCGATAGAGCCCGGCTCGGGCGCGGTACTTCGCTCCGGCGGCAAAAAGATCGCCGTTTACCGCGACGACGTCGGCGAGGTGCACATGTGCTCCGCCGTGTGCACGCACCTCTATTGCATCGTCGACTGGAATTCCAGCGAGAAAAGCTGGGACTGCCCCTGCCACGGATCGCGCTTCGACCCGTACGGCAAGGTTCTCAACGGCCCCGCTATCGCTCCTCTCGGACCGGTTGCGCGGGAACCCGCGAAAGATTGACGATGACGCTGTGCGACGCTCCGTCGTCGCGCAGCTGAATTACCCCGTCAGCCGCAGTAACTCCGTCGACTGAGACCGAAGGTTCGTCCATAGCCGGGTCTCTCCTGACGTCGATATCGTAGGTGCTCCCGCCGTGCCTGTAGCTGATCGAAAAGCCGTTCCACTCCGCCGGGATCCTTGGCTCGATACGCAGCGTGTCGCCCCGCTTCGTAAAGCCGAGAATCGCCTCGAGCGCGACGCGGTACATCCAACCGGCGGAACCGGTGTACCACGTCCATCCTCCCCGCCCGTAATGGTCCTTCGCGGTATAGACGTCGGCGGCTACTACATAGGGCTCGACCTTGTATCGGTCGATTTCGTCGGCGTTCTGCGTGTGCGAGATCGGGTTGATCATCTGATACAGCTCGTACGCGCGATCACCGTCTCCCTGAAGCGCAGTCGCCAGCACCGCCCAGAGGGCGGCGTGGGTGTACTGCGCGCCGTTCTCCCGCACGCCGGGCACGTAGCCGCGGATGTAGCCAGGATTGTGCGTGGTCTCGTCGAACGGGGGCTTGAGCAGCACCACCAGCCCGGCCTCCTTGTCCACGAGATGGTCATACAGCGACTGCATCGCCTGCCTGGCACGCTCGGGCTTCGCGGCCCCGGAGATGACGCTCCAGCTCTGTGCAATGGAGTCGATCTTCGCCTCGCCGCTCTCTTTCGAGCCCAGAGGCGATCCGTCGTCGAAGTAGGCGCGCCTGTACCACTCTCCATCCCACGCGTGCAGCTCGACCGCTTCGACGTATTCGTCGGCTGTAGCCCGTAGCGCGGCCGCGGAGCTGGCGTCGCCGCGACGCTCGCAGATATCGGCGAACGGCCTCAGCGTCGCGATGAGGAACCACGCGAGCCAAACGCTTTCGCCGCGACCTTCGATGCCGACGCGGTTCATGCCATCGTTCCAATCGCCGCTCCCGATCAGCGGGAGCCCGTGGGAGCCTTTCGTGCACGCCCGCTTCAGCGCGCGCAGGCAGTGCTCGTACACTGGCGCCTGCTCTTCCGTCGTCTGCGGAAGGTCATATACCTCGTCTTCATCGGGATTGAGTTCGCGCATCGACAGGAATGGCGCGGCCTCGTCGAGCACGCTTTCGTCGCCGGTGACGGTGATGTAGCGATCCACCACGTACGGAAGCCACACGAGATCGTCGGAGAACCGCGTGCGCACCCCACGCCCTGTCTGTGGGTGCCACCAGTGCTGCACGTCTCCTTCCACGAACTGCCGGCCTGCTGCGCGAACGATCTGTTCGCGCGCCATCCCCGGCTCCGCATACAACAGCGCGGTGGAATCCTGCAGCTGGTCACGGAATCCATACGCTCCGCTGGACTGGTAAACCGCAGATCGGCCGAGCATGCGGCACGACAGCGCCTGGTACAGAAGCCATCCGTTGAAGAGCACGTCGAAGCTCTCATCAGGCGTCTTCACCTTCACCACAGAGAGCCTGCTCTTCCAGGACTCGTTGGTGCGGTCGATCGCCGAGACAGCGTTCGCGGACCCGCGATAACGCGCAACCGCTTCGCGAGCCGCTGCTTCGCCGCGTGCCGCGCCCAGCAGGAAGACGACCTGGCGTGACTCACCAGGCTCGAGCGTCAGCTCGGTCTGGAGTGCCGCGCACGGGTCAACCGATGGTCCTGTCCTTCCGGTTAGCCCGCCCCGCTCGAGCGCCCTCGGGTTGCTCGTGCTCCCGTTCCGGCCGAGAAATTCCCGGCGGTCCGAAGTGAACGCGGTGAGAGTCTCGCTCATCGCAGCGAAAGCGACGTAACGCGAGAAGTACGAATCGTACGAATTGTTCGCGAAAACGGCGGACGATTTCTCGTCGAAGCGGGTGATGACGTGATGCTGCGCCTGGTCGCGTGTCACGCCGAGCACCCACTCCGAGTACTGGGTCAGCGTAATCCGCCTGGCGACGGTGCCCGCGTTCCGCACCGTCAGCGTGCTGATTCGCACTGCCTCGGCGGGTGCAAGTCCGATCCGCAGTGACGTGCTGACTCCGTTGTGATCGTGATCGAACGTCGACCACCCCGCGCCGTGGCGCACCGTGTACGGCGACGCGTCGCGGATGGGCGAGGGTGTCGGGCACCAAACCTCGCCGGTTTGCTCGTCCCTGAGATAGATGCAATCCGTCGATGGATCGCGGACGGGATCGTTGTGCCAGGGCGTGAGTCGGTAGAAGTAGCTGCTCTCCGCCCATGTAAAGCCGGAGCCGGCCTCGCTCACGCAGAAGCCACCCTCCGCATTCGCGACGACGTTGGCCCAGGGCGCCGGCGGAAGCTGCATCCCCGTCAGACGGATCTCGTACGCGCCGTCCGCGCCGAAACCGCCGAGCCCGTTGAATAGCGCGAGACCGGCACCGGCGGTAGAGTCCTGTGCTGCGGGATGGCGCTCTTTCGCGGTGCCGCCGCGGGAAGGCGGCGACGAAGCAAGGGGAGCCGGGTATTCGGGCTCCACGTCGGTAAACTCCAGAAAATTCCCCAGTCCCAGCCCGTCACACTCCACATGGATCCGCGCGAGGCTGCGGAGTAGGGTCAGCTCATCCGGCTTCAGAAGATCGGCGCGCCGTATGAACACGCCGCCGGGGCGATCGAGCAGCGCGGCCTCGCTCGATGCCATCACCGTCGCCATCAGCTCTTCCTGCAGGTGCTGCAGGTAGCTGGAAGGCATGTCATTGATAATGACGAGATCGGACGTGACCCCTTTCAGGCGCCAGTACTGGTGCGCGTGCAGCAATTGCCGCACGCTCGGCATTCCCTCAACAGTATCGATCGTCGCCAGCAGAATCGGCCAGTCGCCCGATATGCCCTGCGGCCAGAGAGTTTCCTGTGGATAGGAGACGGCCCGTGGTATCTGATCCGTTAGGCGCAGTGCGGGGTGCGGAAAGAGCAGGTGTCCCGCTAGCTGCTGATACAACGCCGCATCAGCGGGACCGATTCCAAGATCGCGCATCTCGGCCTGTGCCTGCGCCCATGAGAGATCGAGCGCGCGCCGCGCGCTGTAGGGGTCGTGATAGAGATCGGCGAGCTGCACCGCGCGCCGCCGGTCCTCCGCCGCGATGGTCGTGAACGACACTCGCGCCGACCGCCCCGCCGGCACCCGCACTCTGACGCGTAGCGCGAATATCGGATCCAGCACGGCTCCGACGGTCCCCGTCAGCTCCCCACTTTCTTCCATCGCTGCGGGAAACCGGCGCGACTTACCGCGGCCGATGAATCGGCCACGATCTGTCTCGTAAGTCACGTCGCCCACGACTTCGGGCCCGACCGCCACTACATGGGCGCACCATATCGTCTGCTCTTCATTGGATCGCGGCCGGCGACTCGCCAATATCGCCGCGTTTTTCTCCAGCCACTCCGTCTCGACGAACAGATTCCCGAAAGCCGGATGCGCCCGATCGGTGGCCTGCGGCGCAAGTACTATCTCACCGTAGCTGGTGAACTCGATCTCCCGCGGCGCGGACGACCTGTTGATGACTGTCACTCGGCGCACTTCCGCGGCGTCTTCCGACACCACCGCGATCTCGGTGAGGGTCTCTATGTCGCCGTCGCGGCGCACGAAGGAAACGCGATCCGCCGCGAATACCGCGCTATAGCTCGATGGCGCTACGCAACTCGGCTGATATGAAGTGGACCACACCCGGCCCGTCGTCACGTCCCTCAGGTAGCACCACTGGCCATAGGAGTCGCGCGTGCCGTCCGCGCGCCAGCGTGTCACCGCGGCCGTTCCATACCGGCTGTATCCGCCGCCCGCGTTCGTCAGGAGAATCGTGTACGGCGGATTACCGAGGATCGCGATTCGCGGCTGGGACGTGTTGGGCGTGTCTATCTCGCGCGCAGCCGGTTTTTCCGTCTCGCGCGGCGCGCGAAGGCTGACCGATTCGTCGCCCGGTGGATTCTGCACCGTGAGCCTGCGGGGAATCCGCTCGTGCAGCATGAGCTCGGCGGAGCGCACCAACGGATCCGAATGAAATCGCCGCTGCCATAGCTGCCGCTTGAGCGCGTTGGTCAGCGCGACGATGCTCATGCCGACATGGTGGGCGAAGTAGGCGCCCACGACAGCCCGCTTGCTCCCGGCGATCGGGCGAGTGTAATCGATCGCCTCGCGAAATCCGTAGGGGCCGAGCGCTCCTTCGGCTTCGAGCGCCGTGAGGTTGCGGATTGCCTGGTGCGGCTCGACCAGCATCGCGAGCATCGTCGCGTACGGAGCCACCACCAGATCATTCCGGAGCCCTCGCTTCAGCGCCAGCTCGGGCACGCCGAACCCCCTGTATTGGTACGTCTGATTCCGGTCCCGGGCGTTGTACGCGGACTCCGAGATTCCCCATGGCACTCCGCGCTCGGCGCCGTACGCGATGTGCCGCCGGACCGCGCCACGGTAGGTCTGATCGAGGAGCGTGAACGGAAATGACTGCATGACCAGCACCGGCATCAGATACTCGAACATGCTCCCGCTCCACGAGAGCAGCGTCTGCGTACCCGCGGCCGCGGATAGCGATCGCCCCAGACGGAACCAGTGCTCGGGATCCACATCGTCCTTCGCGATCGCGACGAACGACGCCAGTCTCGCTTCTGACGCGAGCAGATCGTAAAAGGAATTATCGAGCGTGTCGTTGCTGTGCCTGTATCCTATGGAAAAGAGCTTCCGTTTCTCGTCGAAGAGAAAAGTGAAATCCATCTCGAGCGCGTAATCATTGGCGCGGTTGGCTATCGCGAGAAGACGCTTCTCCTGGTCGGCGGTTGGGCCGCCTGTTTCGACGAGGGTAAGACAGGCCTGCTTCAGCGCGATGAGATGTCCGGCGAAGTTTCCACTGTCTACGGTGGAGATGTACGCCGGCTCGAGCACCCGAAGCTCGGTGAGCTCGTACCAGTTGAAGAAGTGGCCGCGGAAGCGGCGCATGCGCTCCATCGCGCGGAAGACGCTCTCGACCTTGTCCAGCATCTCGTCCCGGCCGATGAAGCCGAGATCCGAAGCCGACACGATGCTGAGCAGCTGCAATCCGATGTTGGTCGGCGATGTGCGCATGGCAACCACGGGACTCGGATCTTCCTGGAAATTGTCCGGAGCCAGCCCGTGCGTTTCCTCCGACACGAATCGCTCGAAGAAGTGCCAGTGCAGGCGCGCGTACCTGAACGCAGCCTGCCTCTCTCCTTCCGTCAGATTTACTGCGCGCGGAATGGCCGGCGCGCTGAGCGCGCTGGCGATTGCGGGGGAAATCGTCCAAAGCCCGAGTGTCGTCAGCGCCACGATAAAAGTCGGTATGTGGATCGGTGAATCGGAGGCGTGCACGCCGTCGATGCCGGGAAGGAAAAGGGAAGGCGCGAAGACGAGACCGGCAGCGAAGGCAGCGGTCATCGCGGGCACGGGCCACATCTTCCGCCATACCTCGCTCTGTCCGCCGCCCATCGTCCGCTCGACCTGCGACGCGGTCTGCCATTCCAGAAGATTGGTCTTGGTGATGCCGAGGCGAACGAGAGTCCTGATTATCGCGTCGGCGGAGATCACCGCCTGATGCGGGAGAAACACGACCGCGAGCACGATCTGCTGTACGCTCACCTTCCAGTCGCGCCAGACGGCGGCGTAGTAGGCCATCCATGACTGGTCCATCGGCGGACGAACCGCGGCCAGCGCCAGCGAGATTATCCAGGGCATCCCGATCGTCCCGACCGTGACCCCGGTCCAGCGCACGGCGCTGATGTCGAGCCACAGCCAACCCCCGACGAGCATCACGAGTTGAGATATCTCGACGACGCTGCGGCGCAGGTTGTCGAAGATCTTCCACCGCGATACCGTCGAGAGTCGGTTGCGCATTGCGCCTGCCGGGCCGGGTACCGTGTCGCGCAGCCAACCCGATATCTGCCAGTCGCCCCGGATCCACCTGTGCTTGCGGCGGGTGAACGCGAGGTACCGCGTCGGATAGTCGTCGTACAGCTGAATGTCCGTGACGAGCGCCGCGCGGCTGTAGGTGCCCTCTATCAGATCGTGGCTCAGGAGACGGTTCTCGGGAAATCGCCCCTCGGTTGCTCGCTCGAAGGCGTCCAGGTCGTAGATCCCCTTCCCCGCGAAGCTCCCCTCGGCGTACAGATCCTGATACACGTCCGACACCGCCGTCGTGTACGGATCGACGCCGGGATGTCCGGAATGGATCGCGGCAAATCGCGAGCGGTGCGCGCTCGTCAGCGAAACGCCGATGCGCGGCTGCATGATGCCGTAGCCATTGATCACGCGACCGTAGCCGCCGTCGTATACCGGACGGTTCAGCGGATGCGCCATCGTGCCCACGAGAAGCTGCGCTGCGTCGCGCGGAAGAATCGTATCGCTGTCCAGCGTGATCACGTACCGGGCCGTCTGCAGCGGCACGGTATCGCCGACAACAGTCGAGAACGCGTCCTCTGCTCCGCCGCGCAGGAACTTGTTGAACTGGGCGAGCTTCCCCCGTTTTCGCTCCCAACCCATCCACACGCTCTGCTTCTCGTTCCAGAGCCGATCTCTATGGAAGAGGTAAAACGCGTCGCCCGCGCGAACGCTGGTCGCGTACTTCGCGTTCAGCGCCTCGATCCCCGCGGCCGCAGCGGCGACGATTCCGTCGTCTTCGTCGCGGCGCTGCGCTGACGCATCGGTGTAATCGCTGAGTATCGCGAAGTGGAGCTGCGGATCCCGGTTCGCCAGAAACTGAACTTCCACGTGCTCGAGCGCCTCGCGCACCGCAGAGATGTTGCCGAACAGCGTCGGCACCACGACTACCGTCCGGCATTCTTCCGGTATGCCGCCTTCGCGATACTCCATGCGCGGGATCGTCCGTGGCGGCAGCAGGTAAGTCACGAGCTGATTGACGAGATTGATCGCCACGTCGTTCACCGCTATCGCCGAGAGCAGGATCAACAGCGTCTGCTGCGCGGTGCCGGACGGATCGGCCACTTTCCACGCCAGAGCCAGAAATGCGAGCGTGGCGACCAGGATTCCGCCGAAGTATGTCCCGTTCGGATGCCGGAGAACGAACCGGTGGAGCCTTTCGCGCCAGGGCGAGGCATACGCAGTAGCCTGTTCCAAACGCGCCCGCCCCTCTCCCACGAGATAAAACCCAACGTGCCTCTCCCGGCCCTTTCCCGCCCCCGCAAGCTGGATCGCCAGGCGCGCCACATCCTCCTCCGCCTGTAGCGACCGCTTGGCGACCCATTCGACTACGTGCCGGTACTGATCGCGAGAGCCGAAAGCCATCTGGACGTAATCGCCAGTCGGGTCCTCGCGCAGCACATGCTCCATTGCGCTCTGTGACTCGACGAACGCCTTCCAATCCAGCCGCCCGATCGTGCGCAGGCTCATGATGCAGTTCACAACGGTGATCTGCGTCAGAGCCACGCGGCGATTCGACCGCGTGACGGCTTCTTCAGTCGTCGGGCCGTCTTCCGCAATCCACTGCTCGAGCCAGACCAGAGGAGTGAAGTTCGACTGGTATCCCCGCAACTGCTGGAGGAACCGCGCGACGAACGTCGGCGTCAGCCGGGGATGATGATCGACGAACTCCTTCAGCACCGTGGACAGCGCCTGGTCCGATTGCTGATTCGCGGTATGGAGACGAATTGCCCACAAATCCGCGACGGCTACTTCCTGCAGCCGCGCTTCCAGACGCAACGCCATTCTTCTGATATTCTCGACGAGCCCGAGGCGAAGCATCGCTGGTATCGCCCAGAGCTCGCCCAGCTTGAGTGGTGCGACGCGCTGGTACTCGTTAACGAACAGCGTGATGTTCTCGAGATCGAGGTGCCCTTCGGTGTGGGCGATCAGCTCGGTCGCGACCTCGTACACCCGGGGGTGATCGGCTAACGGCCCGCCCAAAAGCTTGGGAAGCTCGTGGTAATAGCCGTGAGGAAGACTCGTTCTTACCTCGCGGATGTGCTCCTGGATGATGTAGAAGTTGTCCAGAAACCATTCGCCAGCCGGGCTGATGTCTACCTCGCGCTCCGCACCGTCGTTGAGCGCCGAATACACCCGCCCAAGAATTACCCTGGTGCTGTCGAGCCGCTTGAGCAGGGGTTCGGGACCGCGGCGCTTCTGTGGCGGAGCGAGCCGGTGCGCGCGGGCAACATGCCGCGCGCGCTCGGCCAGTCTATCCGCACCGAGAACTTCCCCCCGGATGGGACCCACGAGCTCTTCCGGCCGCTGTCCGCGAAAGCGGTCCAGCAGCTCCGCCAGGAGACGGCGTCTGAGTTTGGCAGGAAGTGCTGTGGGCAGGAGAAAACCTCGGCGAAACGCTTTGGGGCTGCTGGCTACCCGCGGGTATCGGCGATTGCCGTGCCGGGACGACTCAAGGGCCAGACCGCACAATCACAATTAACCACCAACAGCAGGGCGCTAACAACCGAGAGCCCCGTTATCCCGCGTAATAAGTCTCGATGCAGAGCGTGATCAGCCGCTGCCGCACGCGAACTTGCGCCTCGCGGTCTATGGCGTACCGGGCGTCTGGGAGGGAATCCCAGACATTCTTGAGAATCACGACCAGTTGCTCCGCCCTTATCTGACGATGGCGCGCCTCCGTCACGACCTGCCTCAGGATTCGGGCAAGCTCGGGATCGGCGACGTCGGGATGCTCGATGTGCTTCGCAAGGACAGAACGAAGTCGGGCGACCGTCGGGCCGGTGAGCCCCGTTCCCGCGTGTCCTCCGCTGCCACCCACTTCATCGGAAAAATTGGCTAGAAAATTCAAGCAGAAAGAGAGCAAACGGTGGTCGAGTCCATCTGTTTGTCGCGCGAAAGAGGCAACCTACGGAGCGGAATTCAATCCGCAAGCTTTCGACGTTTGGAGTCCCCGGCCTGCGTATTGCGGTTTTTGACAGATTTCGTGCCTTAGCCCTCGTCTGCTCTCGATGCCGGAAACCCAAACCACCGTCCTCATATTCGCTCGGGAAGAGCTGATCTCCGCTTTGCTCGGGCTGTTTGTTGAATCCTTGGGCCACACGCCGCTATTCGCCAACCCCGGTGAAGGGACTACGGATGCCGTTCGCCGACTCAGGCCGGGGGGGGTGGTCATCGTGGATTGCGATCACACCGATTGTAACGAGGATCTCATGCAGGCCGCGAAGGATGTCGGAGCGCGACTAATCCTCTTCAGCGCATCACGGGAGGCCGAGTATGTGAAAAAGGCTGCAGCGCCATCCCATTCCCAGTCTTTCACGTTCCCCATCCAGCCGCCAGAGCTGGACTCCATCATCAGGCAATTACACAGCTGACGCCAGGATCGGACGGCGGCTTCAGCGGGACCTGATCGTGACCGGAACGCTCATCGTCACCGTCCGCGGCGACAGGCATATGGTGTTGTTGCACGCCTGGAACAGCGCGTTGATCTGAACCGCGTGCCGGCCAGCCCCAGCTTCTGGCGCAACACGGACCGGCAACGTGAACGAAGCTGTCTCCAGATACTTCTCGACGGCTATCCCGAAGGTGCTGTCGAATGAGCTCGTGGGGCGGGGGTCGATTACCTCTCCGCCCGGAAGAAATACTTCGCCGTCCGCAAGCCATATCCTGGCGGCGACCGGTCCACCGCCGGGCTGCGTGATCGAATAGAAGTACCATCCGTCGGCCATGCTCGCTTCGATGCGGACGGTCACGGCCGAACCGGGGAAGACGGTTCGGGACCCCTCGATCGACGCGGCCCACCTGACCGGGCGATCGGGCCCGGCGCACCCGGCCGCCAGGAACATGCCGGCGGCGCTGAGCATGGCCCGCGCGCGCAAGTCAGAAATCCAGAATCGTACGTGTGGATGCGGCGCGCTTGCCGCGAATCCGCTCCGCCGCGCCCTCGGCGGCGGCCATGGCGCGGAGAATGTTTCCGCCGGCCAGCTTCGCCAGGTCCGCATCGCTCCACCCCCTGCGCGCCAGCTCGGCAAAAAGCTGCGGATACTTTGAAACGTCTTCCAGCCCCACGACCACTTCACTGATTCCGTCGAAGTCTCCCCCTATTCCCACGTGATTCATTCCGGCCACGCGGCTGATATGCTCGATGTGATCGGCGACCTGGGACAGCGTCGCCCTCGGACGCGGATTCAACGCGCGCCATGCCTGGTACTCCGCCGCCGATGTATCGCTCCCGAACCGGCGCCTCGCGGCCGCGTGATCGACCAGCTCCTGCGAAATGAATCCGGGGACGAACGTCACCATTACCACGCCGCCATTCGCAGGCAGGCGCCGCAGAATCGAGTCGGGCACGTTTCTCGGAACGTTTGCGAGAGCCCTCGCCGACGAATGTGAGAATATCACCGGAGCTTCGCTCACATTGAGAGCGTCGCTCATCGTCCCCGGAGACGCGTGAGACAGGTCAACCAGCATGCCCAGGCGGTTCATCTCCCGCACGACTTCCTCGCCAAACGCCGTGAGCCCGCCGTGGCGCGCGGAATCCATTGCCGCGTCCGCCCAGTCGAGCGTGACATTGTGCGTCAGGGTCAGGTAGCGCGCGCCGAGGTCATAGTACGCCCTTAGCGCGCCCAGCGAGTTCTCGAGCACGTGCCCCCCTTCCATGCCGAGCACGGACCCGATCCTCCCCCGCCTGAACTCCCGGCGGATGTCGTCGGCTGTCAAGGCAAGCGCGAAGCGATCGGGATACTTCGCAATCACGCGGCGCGCAATGTCGATCTGCTCGAGCTGCACGCGCGCGTATCCCGAGTCGCGCATGTCGCCTGGCACGTACACGGACCAGAACTGTCCTCCGACCATCCCGAGCCGCAGGCGATCGAGATCCGTGTGACCGTCCGTTCGAGCTCGAAGGTCGTAGGCGTCGACATCGCGCGGACGCATCGAGTGCTCGCGGATCGCCCAGGGAAGATCGTTATGGCCGTCCACGAGCGGGTCGGTCCGCAGTACGCGAGATGCCCGCTCAAGATTCCGGTCCCGCTGCTGAGCCTGGGCATCCAGAGCCGCCAGGCATAGCACGACGATGCAACTAACGATTCTCATACTTCCTTTGACGTTCGTTCGAGAAGATCGAGCGCGCTGAGCACGTGTCGCTCGGTAGTCCGCAAGTTTCCAATCGCCAGCCGAAGAACCTGTCGCCCACGGAGCCTGGTCCCTGAAAGAAATACCTCGCCGCTTTCGTTGACCAGCTTCAAAATGCCGGTGTTGGCGGCATCCGCCTGTGCATCGCTCAACCCCGGCGAATTGTAGCGAAATACCACAGTGGAGAACTCGACCGGCGCGCACAGCTCAAAACCCTCGGCCGCCTCGGCCCACCGAGCCACGACCTGCGCCAGGCGCATGTGCTCGCGAAGGCGCTCCGCCAGTCCATCGGCGCCGAAGTACCGAAGAACAAACCACAGTTTCAACGCGCGAAACCGGCGGCCGAGCGAGACACCGTAGTCCATCAGGTTCGTCACGCCGGGCTCAGGCGTTCGAAGAATCTCGAACGGCAGCGAGAACGCGGCCTTGAGTGCCTCCGGCTGGCGGGTGTACAGCACGGAACAATCGATCGGGACGAACATCCACTTGTGCGGGTTTACGACGAGCGAATGGGCGCGGTCTACGCCCTTGAGCACATATCGCTTCTCGGGTACGATTGCCGCGATTCCCGCATAGGATGCATCGACGTGGAGCCACAACTTTTCGCGCTCGCAGACGTCCGCGATCTCCGGGACCGGATCGATTGCCGTCGTTCCGGTAGTCCCGACTGTAGCCACGACCGCGATCGGCCGGATCCCGGCCGCCCTGTCCTCCGCAATGGCATCGGCCAGCAAGTCGGCCCGCAGCCTGAACCGATCGTCTGTTGGAATGTGGCGCAGGCCGTCGCGACCGAGCCCCAGCGTCAGCACTGCTTTATCGACGCTCGAATGCGCTTCGGTTGAACAGTAGACGCGGAGAGCGGAGCCACCCGCACCGGCCGGCTCATCGCCAGGAGCGGCGAATTCACGGGCCGCAGAGAGCGCGTACAGCGTGCTCGATGAAGCGGTGTCGGTGATCTCGCCGAACAGTGGCTCGGGCAATCCCATGAGCTGGCGCAGCCAATCCAGCGTCACCTCTTCCAGCTCCGTCGCCGCCGGGCTCCCGCGCCACAGCATTCCGTTCACGTTCAGCCCGGCGGTCAGCATCTCGCCGAGGATTCCAGGGCCGGACCCCGTTATCGCGAAGTACGCCATGAAGCCCGGGTGATTCCAATGGGTTATCCCCGGCAGAATCTTTCTCTCGAAGTCCTCGAGAATCGCCGACATGTCGTCGCCGTGGCTTGGTGGGGCAGTCGGAAGCGATGCCCTGATCTCGCCCGGTCGCGCGCGGCTCAGCACGGGAGCGCGCTCGACTTCCTCCATGTAGCGGGCGATTCGCTCGACGACCAAATGGCCGTACCGGCGGAACTCCTCGGCTGGCATGTCACCGAAGCGCTCAGCGTCCGACGCCGTCATTCCTGTGTGCAGGCGGCAAGAGCATCGATCGCCTCGCCGAAAAGACGGGTATCCCTGTCCTCGCCCTTAGCTGCCAGCACCTCGGAAAGGCTGACTCTCGCGGAATTGCCAAACGGCGGCGTGGCCTTCAGGTCGAGCCCGCTAGCTGCTGTTCGCTCCATCTAACCTCGTGCGTGTGCAACTGTCACAATCTCCTTCGGTGATGTAAAATGGCATACATGAACGGCCTCGGCACCACGCGCGACAGAACCGCGCTCCGGATAGTCGTCATTGCGGCAGCGGTATACGTCGCCCTCCAACTGTTCTGGCGCACCCGGAACATCATTCTGGTGGTCTTCCTGGGCGTGCTCTTCGCGATCGCGGTGAGTGCCGGAGCCGACCGGCTGCGGAAGTTTCGTGTTCCGCGCGCGATCGGCGCCCCCCTGATCGTTCTCGCATTCCTCGGCTTGCTCGGAGCTTTTGGCATGTGGATGGGCCCGACTGTGCGGGAGCAGACCGCCGAGCTCAGGATCAAGCTTCCCGAAGCGCTCGAGAAGATCGAGGTCTGGATCGAGGGGCAGAGCGGCGGCGTGGTAGGAACCGTTCTGGGAGTTCCCGACTCTGACTCGCTCGCTCGCGCCGCCCGTAATGGCGGGCAGCCGGCGCAGACGGTTCAGGGAGTGACGGAAGACGAAGAGCCGAAAGGCCTTCGCGAGCGATTGACTGGACAGTTGAGAGGAGCCGGCCGCTATTTCCTTCCTGTCCTGGGCTCTACTCTCGCGGTCATAGCCGGTGTTCTTCTGGTGCTGTTCGTCACCATATACGTCGCCGTGGACCCGGGGATGTACCAGCGCGGCGCGCTACGGCTTTTGCCCCCCCGGCATCGCGAGCGCGCCGGAGTTGTGCTGGGCGCCATTGGGGCGACGCTTCGCAAGTGGCTCGTCACTCAGTTGATCGCGATGATCGTGATCGGCGTCGTGACCACCGGCGCTCTCCTGGCTCTGGACGTGCGTGCCGCGATACCGCTTGGGATTCTCGCCGGATTGCTGGAGTTCGTGCCCACTCTCGGACCGATACTCAGCGCGCTCCCGGCGATCGCGATGGGCTTCGTGGATTCGCCCGAGAAGGCGCTGTTCGTCACGCTCGCTTACGTCGGGATCCAGTTTCTCGAGAACCACATACTCATCCCGGTTCTGATGAAGGAAGAGCTCAACCTGCCGCCGGCCCTCACGATCGTGGTTCAGGCGATGATGGCCATCATGTTCGGTTTCCTGGGCTTGTTGATCGCCGTGCCGTTGCTCGCGATGATCGTCGTGTGCGTCCGTGTGGGCCTGCTGCACGAGGAGCCGGAGGTCATGAGTAAAGATCTGTCGGATCCGCCTGATCCAAATCCTTCAGTAATTCCGCAAGCTTCGACGTGACCGCAGCGGCGTAGCGCGCGCCCTTGTCGGCGGTCGATTCCGCGGGGTTTCCGATCCCGGTGTCCGCGGTTACCTGCGTCCACCTCCGCGGTGCCCATGCCCACCCGTCGCGCAGTCCGGTGATCTTCGGCCGCCGCGCCTTACCATCCCCTGCTTCATCCAGCGGCCGCACGAGGTCCGGCTCGCAATGCAGCATGACACTCGTCTCCAGCTCCCCGCCGTGATCTCCTGAATCTTCGAAGTATTCGCGGCCATCAACTATCTGCCACCAGTTGACCGCGCACAGAAACACGCGCGTCGCCGGCTGCAGCTCGCGGATCATCTGCCTGAAGTCGTTTCCGCCGTGGCCGTTCAGAATCAGCAGCTTGTGGATTCCTTGCTGATCCAGCGAGCTCACGACGTCGCGGAGCACGAGCGCCTGGGTGCTCGGATTCATGTTGATGCACAGCGGGATGTCGAGCTGCCCCGTGTTGACGCCGAAGGGAATCGTGGGCAGAGCGATCACCCGCGCTCCAGCAGCCGAAGCGAGCTTCGCCGACTCGGCCGCGAAGTAGTCGCACTCGAACACGTCGGTGCCGTAAGGGAGATGGTAGTTGTGCGCCTCCGTCGCACCCCACGGCAGGATCGCGACCTCCACGCGCGAGGTTGAAATCTCCTTCCAGGTAGTCTCGCTCAGCACATACTTCCGCGGTTTGTCTGGCATGGTCAGAATTGCTCGCGCATTTCAAGGTTCGCCGTGATCTCAGCGCGTGTGCGCCATACGGGCTTAAGCTCTTTTCGGGAGAGCCGTTCGAGCTGATCGGTCCGGTGAGAGGATCCTGCTCGCGATGCGTTACCCACACCGACGATCGATCTCGCCCGAACGGGATTCGCGAATTCGATGGCTGCAACGTAGCTGTCGCCGCTTACAGCCCGATAACGGTTCGGGCCGTCCGCCTCGTAGCCGATGGGCCTGAATACGCCATGTCTCTCCTGAGCGCCGTTTGCAGGAAGATCGACGTTATCCCGACGCAGCCTGTATACGTCACCCCACTTGACATCGATCGCTCCGAATCTCCTGACGACGTTCGTCGCCGCGGTCTCGAGCGCAGCGATTGCAGCCTCCGGGTTCGAGAGACCGTCGGGAGTAGAACGCGGTGAGTCAATATTCCACGGTCGCGCCCATACGCTCGTTCCAGGCCGCGTCGTCTGGCCCGCGACTCTCCACCACTCCACGAACAGGACCGCACCCCGGCTCGCATTGTCAGCGCTTCGATCCCATCGCGCAAGCACGTCTCCGGCATCTCTCGCCACGCTGCTTCGGCTCGCCGCGGCGAGCGGAAGCAGATCATCGAGTATCCGGTCGGCGAGCAGCATCCGCGTCGAATGCTTATACGAGATCAGTTCCTCGAAGGTGATGCGCGAATCGGATTCGAGCATCTCGACCGATCGCTGCGCGCGCAACGACAACGAGCGAGTAGCGAGATATGGCGGGTATCGAGAGGGGTCGAGCGCGACAGGAAACGTGGACCACCACGGCGGATCGTTCGCATTCTGCACGTAACCGCTCGGCGGATCTATGACCTTCGGCATCTCGTCGAAGCCGTGAACCCTGGTCCACAGATTTCCCGGTCCATCTCCCGGTACGATGCCCTCCCAGTGCGCGCGGCCCCCCGCGGTCCGCACCGGCGTGTTGCCGCCGTAGAAATACATGATGTGGCCGTCGCGATCCGCGTACGTGATGTTCTGTCCGGAGATCTGGTTGGGCCGGATCGCTGCCTGGAACGCGGCCAGGTTCCGGGCCTGCCCCATGTTCCACCACTGCTCGTGTGAGAACGCCGCATCGAG
>JBPCJJ010000056.1:0-7380 GCA_051005405.1 Gemmatimonadaceae bacterium
CTACGAATTCATGCGCGAGCGATTCGGTCTCAACCGTTCGTTGCCCGACCAGCTGCTGACGTATTTCGCCAGAGTAGCATCGGGCGATCTGGGAATGTCCTACGTGCACGGCAGAAGCACCGCTTCACTGATCATGGAACGCGCGCCCGCAACGCTCCTGCTCACGGGATCCGCGCTTCTCCTCGCCGTCACCTTGTCCATACCGCTCGGCGCCTTTGCCGCTCGACGACCCCACGGGAGCTGGGACGTCAGCATCAGTGGGGCGGTGTTGACGCTCTACTCCGCTCCGGCTTTCTGGCTCGGGCAGCTGGCCATACTCGGTGTCGCACTCAAGCTCGGCTGGTTACCCGTGCAGGGAATGACGAGCGCTGGCGACACTCAGAGCGGCATCATGCGCGCACTCGACGTAGCGCGCCATCTTATCTTACCGGCGATGGTGCTGGCTTCCCAGGAACTCGCTGTTCTGGTTCGCCTCACGAGAAGCGGATTGATTGACGAGCTTGCTCGGGACCACATCCGCACGGCACGCGCAAAAGGCGTCACCGACGCAGCTATTCTCATCCGTCACGCGATGCCCCGCGCCCTGCTCCCGGTCGTAACGGTTATCGGGGCGCGAGTGGGCCAGCTCATCGCCGGTGCCGTCGTCATCGAGATCGTCTTCGGCTGGCCAGGAATCGGCACGTTGCTGCTCACCTCGCTCCAGAATCGCGACACTCCTCTGTTGCTTGCCCTGTTTCTGGTTGTTTCGTTTACTGTAGTCGTCGCCAATCTCCTCACCGATCTGGTCCAAGCCGCCCTTGATCCTCGAATCACGCTCAGCTGAGGTCGCGGGCGCGACCCAGCATATGGTCTCGGATTCGGCGTCGCTTCCGTCTGCCCCGGCAACCGGGCGCATGGCGGGCGTCATCGGCCTCGTTCTCATCGGCGTAATCATTATCGCGGCACTCTTCGCACCATGGCTTGCCAGCGCTGACCCTTTCGATCTGGCCGGGCCTGCCTTGGCTCGTCCTTCGCCGAACCACATCATGGGGACCGACGCAATCGGGCGAGATCTGTTCAGCGGCGTTCTCTACGGCACGCGAACGTCGCTACTGATCGCAGTCACGGTCGGGTTACTCGCCAGCGCGTGCGGCGTCACGATCGGAATGATTGCCGGCTACTACGGTGGATTCGCCGATGACTTCTTAATGCGAATGACCGAGCTCTTTCAGGTACTCCCCCGTTTTTTTCTCGCCGCCGTCGCCATCGCGCTGCTCGGGCCGGGGGTAGACCGGGTGATCGTCGTACTCGCTCTGACCTCATGGCCGGTCCTGGCCCGCGTAGTACGCGCGGAGATACTCGCCCTGAAACAACTCGACTTCGTCCTTGCGAGCGAAGCGCTCGGGGCGACGAAGTTTCACCTCTTCAAAAACGTGTTCCTGCCGCACGTCCTACCAGCGGTGCTCGTGCTCGTCGGTCTTCTCATGGGGCAAGTGCTGCTCACGGAAGCGAGTCTAGGCTTCATCGGGCTGGGCGATCCGAACGCGATGACGTGGGGAACGCTTGCCGGGCAGGCTCAGGGATTCTTCCGCGTCGCCTGGTGGCTGGCACTGTTCCCGGGACTAGCCATCGGTGCGACCGTGCTTGGTCTCAATCTGATTGCTGATGCGCTCTCGTCGAGAGTGCAGAATCCCGCGGGAATTAGTGCGACCGAGTAGTACCGGATCTCTGCTTCGTCCACGGTGCCTCGAGAATGTAGAGTCCCGAGTTCACATCACTTATCACGACATAGTCGCGCGCTGTCCCGCGCCCGCTCGCGGGAACCGAGAGCAGCGCCACGCTGACGACATACGCCTTTGCCGGGAGAACTCCCGTGGGGTCAGCTACGTCGGGCGGCACAAAAAACCCGGTTTCACGCGGCGCGCCGGCCGACAGGTCGATGACACGCGCGCCGTCCGAGTTCCACGGCACTATGGCAATGCTTCCACGAACGGCCGCGCGTTGCGGCGAGAAGACGCTGAAGTCAGGTGGAGGAAAGACGCTCGAACGCGGCGTGCGGTATACACCGAGCTCGCGTGTAGCAGCAGGATCCGACACGTCCACAACGCGCAAGGCGCCCCACTCGCCGGGCGCGTCCGTCATGGTCGCCGTAACCTGCGCGCCGCCGGTACAGCGGCCCTCGACGACCGACGGACAAAGCACGTCGCGCAGTGAATCCCCGTCCCCCTTGTCGATCATCACCACCGGTATAGCGACTCCGGCGGGATCGCCATCGGGCGAGAACGCTTCAGGAGAAGTTGCGCTCGTCTGAAGAACTACGACTCCGCGCGCGCCCGCGGCCTGGGCGAGCTTTACCCGCTCGGCCATCGAGCACGCCGCTGCCGCGAGACCGGGTTGCGTTGGCTGACGGCTTCGGTCGATGAGCGCGATGCCGCCCCGCGGATCGGAGAGGTACGGATCGGCAGGAACCTCTGGCTCGCTGGCATGCTCGCGCGCCATGTCCGCGTGCATGTCCGCCGTCGGGTTGACGCCGCAGCCACGCCCGACGTAGAAAAGCTCGCCTCGCACGCGCCCACCCGGTTGCCGGTAGAGCTGTGCCTTCTTCTGGGGATCGAACAAAGTGAAGACCGCCTCGCACGCAAACTTTGACCCCGCCACCGAAGGCGGGCCCTCGACCTCCAGCGTGGTAGATGGCCCGATGAAATCCGCTTCCGAGATCAGAGCGAGGTCGCGGCCCTCGACGCGAGCGGAGGCGACATAGGCGGCGCTGCCCTCGAACCGGCGATCGGCAGGGTATTTGAACTGCCCGGCTTGGGCAGGGCTGCCGGCTGCGTCCAGATCCACAACGAACAAACCGCCATCGTAAAACGCCAGCAAGCCACGGCTTCCCCCAAGCGAGAAGCCCGCGCCGTGGCCGGCGCTGAAGGGCCTGCACCCGTTCGTGGAAAAGATCGGCATGCCGGGTGGCGGAAAGGCGCCGACCTGCACAGGCCTGCGCGGGTCCGTGACATCTACGACGCGCAGGTCCCCGGATGGGAGCTTGCCCGCAGAGGCGCCCGGTTCGAGGGAGAATGAAAGAACGCGGCCATCGGATCGCTGAATGAGGGAAACCGAATGCTGCGAGGATGCGCAGCGTACCGCGCTCTTCGCTGGCGGGGGGCCGCACGCCGGGATGCTGTCGGCATGCGGAACATCCGCGTCCGCCTGGTAGCGGCCGAGAAAGACAGGTGCGGACGGACGCGTTACGTCGTAGTAAGCGACACCCCGTTCAACCGTCGAGCCCCCGGCGCCGCACGTCTGCAGCGCGACCGCCAGCAGATCGCCCGTAAACGTCGCAGTCCGGACGCGTTGCGCTGCCACGCCGTGGGCCGCTACGCCAGCTGGTACAGGAATGGTTCCAACGACCACAGGAGCCCGCGGCCGCGACAGATCAACCAGCTTGACCGCGACCGCCGGGCAAGGATATGGATTGTACAGATGCGCATGCACGCCAGCAGCGGGCATCATCCCCGCGCCCACTATCGCGGTGGTTCCGACAACAGCGACGTCTCCGTTGAGCCCCGCTCCACCGAGCGTCGTCTGGCCCACCAGGCGCAGGGCCTGAGCGTGCGCGCCCGGGGTCACGCCAACGACGCAGGCAAGACCAAACAGCCACCGGTGTGCGCCGCGCGCCGTGAGGATTTTACGCAGCGGTCTCAAGAGTTGCCGCGAGCCGTTCGATCGCCTGCACCGCAGGCGAGCCGGGATCGTAATCGATGGGAGTCTTACCGGCTCTTTCGGCGTCGAGCAAGGTCGCGTCAAAAGGGATCTCCCCCGCAAGTTGAAGAGAATGAGCCGTACAGAATTCCGAGATCGCCTTACGGTCACCGTCATCCCGCACCTTGTTGGCGACAGCGAGCACTTCACCAATGCCCAGCTCTGACGCGAGCGCGGCTACCCGTCGCGCGGTTTCCATCGAGCGATAGTACGGCTCGATCGTCGCGACGAATTTCGAAAGATGCTTGCCCGTTCCGCGCGATATGTGCTCCAGCCCCGCTTCCATATCGACGATGATGTCTCCACCATCATCACCCCTGCTCACGATCTCACCGATTAAGCCGCGGACCGCGGCGTGGGCGCTGCATAGTCAGCCAGCGCCGCCGTGATTCACCTTGCCCATCACGAGCAGGCGAATCCCGTCGGGCCCGGGCGCGGAATAGTTGGATATGATGTCGTCGGAATTCGCGATGAAGACCGTTTTCGTCGTGCCGTCTTCCTGTTGTTGCCGCTCCATCATGTTGCGCGGTAGCTCCATCATCGCCTGCGCCGTCGCCGGTGGAACTCCGAGCGTCACCGCCAGGTTGGGCGTGGTATCGGCATCGATCGCCAGCACTCGCCGGCCCTGCCGAGCCAGAATCCGGGCGAGCGTGCCGGAGATTGTCGTTTTGCCGGTACCACCCTTTCCCGCAATAGCGATTCGCATCAGTGCTTGTGACCTCCGGTTGCGCGCGCGGCAGCGTGGCATTCCGCGGCGCCGGCGGGATTATCGTGGCAATCGCAGCCGGGGTCGTTGCATTCGCCATGACCCTGGCCAAGCAGATCCGAAAATTCGTCAGCGAATCGCCGGGCCCCTTCGCCCCGGCCGCTCTCTGTCAAAAGGTACTCCGCGGGGTCGCCCGCCGCTTCGACTACCAGGCCTCGGCCCACGAGATGGGCGAGTGTAGCGCGCACGACCTCCTCGGGCTGGGCCAGGAACCGTGTCATGGCGGGAAGCGTGGCGCTCGCACCGAGCCCTTCGCCTTCGAACCAGAACAGGAGTTCGAGCATCTCGTCCCGGCGCGCGATTTCACCTCCCGCTTCGTCAGTCATTGACAGATCACTCCGTAAATTCCCGGGATGCGTGTTGTCCGGACGTATTTCCCGTTGTCACGGACATGATATCGGATAGCTCACCTGCAAGAAGATGATGGATCCGGCGGACCGCCACGTCAACCGCCGCCCGCACGGGCGGCGTCAGCTCGCCGGTCAAATCGCAGGTCATCTCATCAACCTGCATCGGCTCGCAGCCGACCAGAACGACTTTCTCGGGAAGCACTCCGAGCGCCTTCGCGACAGACAGGGCGTGCGATGGGATTGCGACATGCATGTCAACGCGCTGCACGGCTTCGACCGAGTCAACCTCGAGAACGTACACGGTTCCGGGCACTCCCCCCCGGGTCATCGCGTCCGCGATGATCAACAGATCGCACGGCGTCAACAGCTCCTGGGCGAGCCGGATACCGGCTGTGCCGACCTCCATCAGCTCCACGCCCGGCCGCGCGACCCCCGCATCGCCGAGACGGCGCACGACCTCGACGCCGAATCCGTCGTCGCCGCGGAGTACGTTGCCAAAGCCTGCTATGAGCGTGCGACCCACTCAGCCACCCTCCCCTGAGCTCGCGTTATTCGCCGGCCCTTCGCGCGGCATGGGCTCGACTCCCACCGCGACCTCGACCATTCCGTTCTCGACCCTTACCGGATATACGCGGATGCGGTCGCCGCCGGACGAATCGTCCCGCGCGCCTGAGCGAAGATCGTAGCGGCACCCGTGCCAGCTACAGACGAGGACAGCGTCAGACAGCGTGCTGTACGACAGCGGCAGCGGAGCATCCCCGCAGCGGTCTCTGACCGCATAGAACTCGCCGCCAATGTTGGCGATCAGGATGGGCTCACTACCGGCTTCGATCGCTCTCATCTCTCCGGGCTCGAGCTCGCTGGCCGGGAATGCCGAATGATACACCGGTCGATTGGCGCGCCGGAGTCCACCCAGCGCGACCAGCTCGGATGCCTTGGGCGCGGCTCGCCGCTCCCCTATGGTCAGGATTTGAAACCCCACCAGGCCTTCCCTCAGCGCCACTTCGATGTCGCGCCGCACCGCTTCCACCGGCAGCGAGCTTTCATCCGCGAAATGCAGCTTCACGAACACTTCGCTGCCGACGACCTCGAGCAGCTCGACGTCCACCCCGTGCGAGTGCAGATGGCCGCGCACGGCGTCGAGCGCTTCCTCCGTGTTGATGCGACGGTCGACCGCCAGCAGATCGTAGGACATGAAGAGCATGCGGATCGCGGCGTCACCCGTGAGGCGATCCATGAACTGTTCGCCGCCAATGCCAACGATCGCGTTGAACAGGTGCGAGAGCGCCGTGCGGTGAACGGCGTCGATGCCGCGCAGCAGCTCCCCGACCTGTTCCCCGACGACGGGGTCCGCATGCGCCTCGAGCGACTCGATAAGGCGGGAGATCTCATCGAGGACATCCTCCTGCCGGAGTATGATCCCCTCTTCGGCTTGACCTTCCGTCATCCGAAGCGCATTACCGGAACAGCGGTCAGCGCGAGAGAGCGGCTCGATAATCCTGCGACAAACTTGTCGTCGGTGGCGCCGGACCAAACCAGTTCGCAGATCTTCTCGAACGCGGCACTCACCCCGGAGCTGAAGGAAGCGCCGAATTCGTGCGTCTCCGGCTCGACCTCGACGACGACGACTTCGTCGGGCAACGCGCCGAAGTACCTGGCGATCACGAGAGTGTTATCCATCGCGATGATACCTGTGACCGCGTCGGTTACCGCGCGTTGCACCTCTTCATCCACGGGCATCACCCCGTCCCAGCGGTAGCACTCGGCCGTGCCCGGCGGTCTGTCTCCGCGCTTCACCGCGGAGACTACGACGATGCGACCAAAGCGGTCGTCCGGCGGCTCATCGCCGAGACGTTGAATGATGGCGATGGGGTTGTAGCTCAGATCCTCGACGACGACGTTCGGCGGGGCCTCCCGCTCCGATAGCCGCTCCTGGACCTCTATTCCAATCGAATAGTCGCACAGATCGGGGTAGCCGATCCCACCCACGATTACGCGCACGAGCTACGCCTTCATTCGTCCAGGCCGCACGCGCACGTATTGACCTCGCGTGTGATCAGGCCACCCTCGGATTGTATGTGCGTGGTGCATGGCATGCAGGGGTCGAAGCTCCGGATCGCGCGGAGAACGTCCAACCCGCGGAACTTCGTCGGATCGGTCGTTTCTTCCAGGAGAGGAGTGTTCAGGACCGCCTCTTCGTATGGTCCGGGCTGCCCCCAGCGATCGGTCGGGGACGCGTTCCACGTGGACGGCGTGACGATCTGGTAGTTGGCAACCGCGCCGCGGTCCAGCGTCAGGTGGTGAGTCAGGTAACCCCGGCCGGCGCCCCAAAATCCAACACCCTGCTGCGTACCGCGCTTCGGGATGTGGAACTTGGTGCTGGTCGTCGTATCACCGTCTTTGAGTCGTTCCATTATCGAGCGCCACTGCTCGAAAGCGACCAATGTGGTGAACGCCATGCAGTACGCGCGTCCGCGGTTACGCTCGAACGCGTTCCATACGTCCGGCACATGCCACTCGAGCTCGGTC
>JBPCJJ010000057.1:0-38884 GCA_051005405.1 Gemmatimonadaceae bacterium
ATCTAGTGCTGCCGGCAATGACGCTTGCCCTGGCGGAAGCCGCCGCTATGGCGCGCCTGACGCGCGCGTCCATGCTCGATGTGCTTGGTGAGGATTACGTCCGCACCGCCCGCGCCAAGGGAGCCTCACGGCGCCTGGTGTACGTTCGTCATGCCCTGCGCAACGCGCTGAACCCCGTCGTGACATTGGTCGGCCTGCGCGTAGGCAGGCTTCTCGGAGGTGCGGTGATCGTAGAGGTAGTCTTCGCGCGGGCGGGCATCGGAACCGTCATCGTCGACGCCATCCACGACCGCGATTACGCCATGATTCAGGGCTTTATTCTCTTCGTCGGGATCGTATTCGTGTCGGCAAACCTGCTGGTCGATCTGGCCTATGCCCGGCTGGATCCGCGAGTGCGACTGGGTTCATCGGAGGAGCGCGCCGCTGTCGCTCGCTGATACTGCGGCCAAGCGACCAGGTCGTTTTCTCCCGGGCGATCCGTTGGCGATCCTGGCTCTCGCGTTGCTCTGTGCTGCGGGTATCCTGGCGCTCGCTGCGCCAGTGCTGCCGTTGAGCGATCCGAATGCGATCGACGTGATGCATCGATTGGAAGCGCCGAGTTTCGCACATCCTCTGGGCACCGACAATCTTGGTCGCGACCTTTTCAGCCGAATTATCTGGGGATCGCGCTCGTCACTGGGAACCGTAGCCGTTGCGACTGCCCTCATCGTGGCGATCGCGGTTCCGATCGGCATAGTTGCGGGCTATTACGGAGGTATCGTCGACGAAGTGCTGATGCGAATCGTGGACGTATTCCTGGCGCTGCCCAGCCTGCTCCTCGCGCTGGCGATCGGTGGAATTCTCGGGCCGGGATTCAGGAGCGTACTGATCGCGCTCGTCGCGGTATGGTGGGCCAGCTACGCGCGAGTCGTTCGCGGACTCGTCATCGGCATGCGCGAGCGTGAGTTCCTGCTCGCCGCCCGGGCGCTCGGCGGCGGCGACTATCACGTGATGACTCATCACGTTCTGGCGAATGTGCTCCTCCCTGTCGGGGTGCTGGCGACGATCGAGATGGGCGACCTGGTGCTCGCCGTCGCGGCGCTGGGGTTTCTTGGCGTCGGAGTGCAAGCACCCAATGCCGACTGGGGCACAATGGTGAACGATGCGCGACCGCTGCTCTTTTCCGCGCCGCGGCTGATGCTGTATCCTGGACTTGCGATCGCCGTTGCGGTGATCGCGTTCAACATTCTGGGTGACGGATTACGGGACGCGCTGGATCCTCGCACGGGCCCGAGACCGGGTTAGCCGGCGCCCACCTTTGACGCGAAGTCCCGCCGTTGCATATTCCAGGCGTCGGGACCTGTTGCAAAGGAGTAATCGATGAGCAACACATGAGTCACGGCCTTTGGCTGCATGAGCGCTGGTTTCTCGACGACCGGTTATACCCGGTGCAGTTCGAGCAGGCGGTTTCGCCAGTTACGTGGTTCGCGCTGGGTATCGCGCTTGCGACGACAATCGTCGCCGTGCTCGTTCGGCGTATGATCGGACGCCGGTCGCTCATACCCGGCCCCACGGCCTTGGGGATGACCTGGGAGAACTACGAGCGGCTCCTGTCGTGGATGCCGCTCGTCATCGGGCTCCATGCCGGGGTGACCCTGCTGGTGAGCGGCGTGAACGCGCGGCTGTTCGTACCCAACCTCCAGCTTCCCTGGCACATCGTCGGAGGACTGCTCGGCCTCGCCCAGATCGGTGTGGGCCTGAGCTTCATGTACGGCGCGCTGACGAGGGTCGGCGCTGTCGTCCTCGCGCTCACGTGGCTGGGCGGTGCATTCCTGTTTGGGCCACTGCGCCTGATCGAGCACGTGTTCCTGCTCGGAATCGCCTTCTTTCTGTTTGCCAGTGGACGCGGGCCGCTTTCGCTCGACATGGCGATGGAGAAACTGCACAAGCCCTACGAACGCCTTACGCCCTACGCGGTCCCCGTCCTTCGCACGCTTACTGGATTGAGCATCGTCGTCCTGGCATTCACCGAAAAGCTATGGAACGTCCCGATGGGCGTCGCCTTCCTCGCGGATCACCAGTTCAATTTTTTCCCCGCGCTCGGGCTGGATCAGATAGATGATGCCATGTTCGTGGTGATTATGGGAACGCTGGAGCTGACGCTGGGAATGCTGCTGATGTCCGGAGTGTTCGTGCGTCTTTTTATCCTGCTCGCCTGGGTTCCCTTCAACCTTACGCTACCGTTCCTTGGATGGTCAGAGCTCCTTGGCCACCTGCCCCTTTACGGCATAATGGGTCTCCTGCTCATCTGGGGAGACGACCGACCGGAAAAAGAGCGCGCCATGGTCGCGGGGACGGACGAGCACACGTAGGCGTTCAGAAGCCCTGTCCGATCCGCCCCGTGAACCTCCACGGCCCCGCGCGATCGATCGGACGCGTCACGCCCACGCCGAGTGCGCCGCTGAAGAACGTCACGAGAAACTCGGCCGACGCGCGCACGCCTTCCGTTGGCCGGGAGAGCGGCACCAGCACGCCGGTCGTGGGATCCACGGTGGCGCCGAGCTCGAGCAGCGCAGCCTCCGCGGCAGGGCCGGATACGCCTGCCCAACCCGCGTGGATGCCGGCTGCAAGTCCCGGCGCGAGCCCGGGCAGGATGAGCCTCGCCGGAAGCCGGATCGGCGCGCGAAGGAACGGGAACGTATAGCCAACAACCGCGCGTCCGAGCGCGGCACGATCGCCCCCGAACTCCTTGTAGCCGTACGACCGCAGCCCTTCGCTTCTCCCGATCTCGAACATGGCCTGCGGCACGGGATCACCGATAAGCGTGCCCGCATCGGCTCGCGCGTAAAGCTGGAACGGGCCGATCTCGCGGCGCGCGGCGCCGCCTACCTCGATCCGCTGCCAGCGAAGATCGCCGTCGGCGCGCTCGTACTGGATTCTTCCTCCGATGCCGCGATCGACGAACAGTCCGCTCACATCGGGGTTGAGCTCCAGCGAAGCAATGGTTCTCACGTAGTCCCCTTCCCTGATGCCGCGATTCGGACGGAATCCCTCGCCGTCAGCGACGAACAGTCCGCGCGAGATGTTCTGCTGTACCGCGCCGTCCGAGCCCGGCCCGGCCTCGAGTCGGATCACCGACCGCTGCTTGAGACCAAGCGTCCGGCTGACGAACAGCGTGGCGCTGCGCCGGTCCAGGTAGTCGTAGTCGTCGGTGCTGCCCAGCAACGCCGACATCGTAGCTCCCCACGAGAGCGGCGGCTGGAAATCGTTGGTGTGCGCGAGAGCGCGTTCCAGGCGAATCCCGGTAGTAGTTGCACCGCGGGTGCGATAGGCGCCGAGCATGCCGCGCGCGGTCTGCTCGGACCATGCCCATCCCGCGGATCCGCGGATCGTCAGCCCGGGCGCGGCGTCGCGGAAATCCTTCGCGAGCGCGATTCCGGTGAACAGGCCTTCGACGCGATTGAACCGGAAGACTTCGCCGAGCGATCTCGGCGCGAACCGGATTCCGGTGGCCGCGCCACCGGTAGCCCACTCCGCCGGCGCGACGTCGTCGAATTCCGAGTGGTACACATCGGTGCTCGCGGCTCCGATAGGCTGCGTCCAACCGCCGAACCGCTGTTGCGTCGCGGACGACGCGAACGTGAGATAATGCCGGACGCCCGGCGGAGCTTCAGGGCCCGCCCACGATGAATCGTTGGGTCGAAAATCGTGAAACCGCGAGACTATGCGCACGATCGTGCGCATGCCGCCGAACGGCCCGATGCGCGCCTGCAGCTCCGTGCGCTGGTACGCGGGCAGCCAGTAATCGCCTTCCACTTCCACGTTGACGAGCTCGACGAACGATGCCCCGCTCACGCCGGGTATCCGGCTCCCCGATTTGATCGTGGCCTTTCCGTCGCGCACCTCCACGAGCCGCCCGCGAAGCCGGACGACCTGCTTCCGCTCCGAGTCGATGTACATCTCGCCCGAGAGCAGCACAGCGTCGCCGGGCGCATCGGTCCGCGGCGTCACGGTTACCCGAACAATCGGTATCCGCCGCTGATTCGAATACAGCGTGACTGCGGTATCGCCGCCGGCGAACACATAGTACGCGTCGCGATTGGTCGCGAGCGGATGGATCGCGAGGCCCGCCGCGTCCTCATTGAACGTCCGGTTGGAAGCGTTCGCCGAAGTGACGCCGAGCCGCAGCCTGTTGCCGTACAACGTCGGCGTGGTCCAGCCGCCGAATATGCTCATCAGCGAAAACGTTGGGCCGATGGACTGGTTGCGATATCCGACCACGCGCTGGTCATAGCGATCGGGGGAGCGCCAGCGAACGTCGCTTGCCACCTGCTCGAGCTGGGCTGTACGCTCCCGGCCTCCCGAGTCCACGATCACGAGTGACATCTCCGTTTCCAGCCGGGCTCGATACGCCCTTAGCCGGTCAGGAACTTGAGCATTCACCAACGAGGCGTCGGCGATCAACGACGCGAGCCCGTCCAATGAGTCCGGCGCGGACCTCGTCACGGCCTGGGCAGAGCTCGTCCCGGCAGCACCCAGGAGCAGCGGTACGGCGAAGAAAAACGCGCGGCGCAACCGCGTAATGGCCATCAGGGTGCTACCTCGCAACGGTCTCCTTGTTCCGGCGCCGGACGTTCGGAACCGATGGCGTTTCGATGCTGTCAATCCGTCCCGGCTGAGCTTGAGGTCGTACGAGAAAGGACAGCCGAAAAAACGTCGCCGTCGCTGTCCGTGAACGTTATTGTCGCCCCGTTCACGGAATATGTGGGCCCGCTCTTTTCTCCGCACGATGGCACATACGTAATCTGGTACGGCTACTACGTATCTCGGCGCATTCACCCGGCCGCTGGCGGGAGCGATACTCCCCGTACCAGACGATCACGGAGCAGCGCATGGGTACGGCGGTCAGCGGGGAGACAAACTTTCACCAAAGCTGGTCCCTGGCATCGGAGTTCGACTGGGGCACGATAGACCCCGCCTTTGCGAAGGCTGACGCGGACCTCATGATGCTGGTCCGGCGGGCGGCACTCAGGGCAGCGCGAAGAACGGTGGGATTGAGTCACCTGCTCGCCGCCCTGGCCTCCGACTCCGTGGCGTCGGCGCTGCTCGCGCGGGAGCTGCACGATAGCTGGAAGCACTTCCATGCTCTCCGGTCATATCTGGAGGTGGTGGAGTATTCACCCGCAATCGCGGATGCGGAGCTCGACCAGCATCGACGCGCGGCGCCGGCAGACGCGATCGAGCGCGCCGATGAAGCCGCAGTCCGGCTCGCGCACCTCCTCGATGATGCCGCCCGCGACGGTGCCGTCTTCGGGCTGATCCGGGCACGAGCCGCGGATCCGGTGCTCGCGCGCATGGCCGACAGGATCGCCTCGGACCGGCAACAGCATTCGCTCACGCTGGCCCGGTACGTGTCTGCTTGCACGCCGGTCGACCATGACCGGACCGCATGACGGCGGGAACCTCGTTCCGTCTAGAGCAGCCCCTTCTCCCGGACGTAATCCGCCAGCTCTCCGCGTGAATCAACGCTGAGCTTGGAGAAAATATTGGACAGGTGCGTGCTGACCGTTCGCGCCGAGATCTTGAGCGTCGCGCCGATCTCCTTGTTCGCCTTGCGTCCGGCAACCATGCGGGCGATTTCCATCTCGCGCGCGGTGAGTCCAGCGGCGCCTTCACCGATAGTCTTTGCAGGAGGCCGGAATCCGAGCATGCGTAACTGCTCGCGGGTCGCGTCCAGCTCCGCGGCAGCGCCCAGCCGCGCGAACAGGTCATGAGCCCGCCTGAGCTCGCGCGCCGCATCCTCCCGATTCCCGGCTTCCGAGTGGGCGCGCGCAAGCTGGCGGCGCATTCTTGCGCCGAAGTGCGGATACTGGAGCTCCTCCATCTGTTCGGCGGCCTGCTTGAGCGATTTGACGGCACCCGCTGGGTCACGGTCCCGCAATAACGTCAGCAATCCTTCGCTCGCCGACGCGCAGGCCGCCGCCAACCGGTGGCCTAACCGCTTGGACTCGCTGCGCAGCCGCGCGCTGTGACGCTCAGCTGTCGCGAAATCGGCGTTGTACAAGGCCGCCTCCGTGATCAGGGGCAGCAGCCACTGAACCGCCCAAACTATGTGGCCGGCACGGTCAGCGATCGCGAGCCCGGCTTCGCCGACCTTTACCGCCTCCGCGTAATTCCGGGTCGCGAGGTGGTACGCCGCCATCCCGAGATGGGCCGGAACCACCGACGGTATGTCCACCGAGCGGTCCGCACCGCGCGCCGCACCCGAAATCTTCCACGCCTCCTCGAACATCGCCAGAGCCTGGCCATGATCACCCCGCCACAGGTGGATCGTGCCCGTCCATACCAGCAGGCGCGGGAGCAGTGTTCTCTGCCCCAAAGAGCGCGCGAGCGCGATCGCCCGCTCGCCCGTGGCGATTCCGGTCTCCCAGTTTCCTACGCCGGATGCGTACTGCACCGAGAGCTCGGCTGTCCACAACGGAAGCAAGGGTGATCTCAGCTCGTCCGCCAGCTTCGACGCCGCGCCGATGTGGTGCACCACGCCCGCCGCGTCGCTGTCCAGCCCGGACAACATCGCCATCCCCCAGTGCGCCGACCACCCCAGCAGCTTCTGACCACTCTCATCGGCGAGAGCGACAGCCTTGCGGCCATGTTCCTTCGCCCGAGCGATGTCCCCGCCCCACGCATGCAGCAGCAAAAATGCGCGATGTACCCGCGCGGTGAGCACGGGATTGCCCACCGTTTCCGCGTCGGCGAGGGCCGCATTGACGTCCGCCGCAGCGTCATCAAACCGACCCAGATCCTGCGCGCAAATGCTGCGGCCGAGGCGGATGCGCACGTTCATCGCCGGGTCCGCAATGTGCGCCGCCGCGCGAAGCGCTGCGGCGTAATGCTCCAGCGACTCGGAATAGCGCCCGGTCCAGTAGCAGGCCAGGCCCATACGGTGCCGCACCGAAGCTTCTCGTGCGTGATCACCGCGACGCTCTGCGTCGGACAGGGCGCGCGACCAAAGCTCCATCGCGCCGTCGTACTGTCCAAGGCGTTGCCGCGCCCGCGCGAGCGTGGTCACGAGATCTGCGCCTGGATCCTCGCCACCTTCCCGATCGAGATGGTCAAGCGCGGCAGCGAGATAATCGGCCGCCTCGCGATTGGCGTATTTCTCGAGCGCCGTGCGCCCCGCCGCGGTCAGATATTTTACGGCCTTGGGAGCCAGGTCGCGCGACTGCGCTCGGGCGTAGTGAAACGCAAGCTCGTCGGCATGCGCCGGGGCGGTCAACCCGTACAGCGATTCCAGCGACTGCGCCACTTGCGCATGCATCAGGCGCGCGCGCGCTCCACCGAGCCCGGTGTACAGGACCTCGCGCAGGAGCGGGTGCGCAAAATCGTATGCCAGCCCGTCGTCCCTGCCCGCCTCATCCAGCACTCGCGCTGAGCGCAGCTCGTCAATCGCATTGACCAGCTCCGACTCGACCAGCCCGCTGACCAGCCGCACTACCTCGTACCGGGCACGCGTGCCGATTACGGCGATGAAGTTGGCGACAGCCCTGGCGTTGGGAGAGAGCCGGTCGAGTCGGGCGCCGAGAACTTCTCGCACGGTAACAGGGAGGTCGAGCGATTCGGTGTCCCAGCCGCTCCAGCGTCCGTCGCTTTCAACAAGCCGCCCGCGGTCCTTCAGCGACTTAAGCGTTTCCTCGATGAAGAACGGGTTACCGCGGGTCCAGTCGTACAACAGCGCGGCGAAACCCTCCACCTGCGTCGCCGGCACGCCGAACTTCTCGTGCAGGAGCTCGCTTATCTGGCGCTCGCCGAGGGGCTCGAGCCGATGTACCGAGGCCGCACCAATCTTCAGGAGCGATTGTTCCGTGGTCCGCAGAATTTCGTTCGCATCGCGCTCGGACTCGTTGTAGGTCCCGATCACCGCGATTCGCGCGCCTTCCCGCGGCTGGCGCGCGAGGAAATGGAGTAGCTCCAGCGAAGATGAATCTGCCCACTGCAGATTTTCCAGCACCAGCAACACCGGTTGCCTGGCCGCGAACCGAACCATGAATTGGCTGAAGTTCCAGAGCAGGCGTGCTTTCAGCTCCGACGGATCAGCCCCGGAGTTTGCCCTCCCGCTGTCACCATCCGGGCCAAGGCTGGGGAAAAGGTGGCGCAGCTCCGCGGCTCCCCCGCGCGACAGCACGGTAAGCTGCGCGGGCTCCATTGCCCGCAACAACGGCACGAGCGCGTCGGCGAACGCCGCGTACGGCACGCCGGTCTCAACCGGATAAGCCCGGCCCATTGCCACGGTAAAGCCGAGCTTCGCCGCACGCTCGGCAACCGTCCCGACCAGGCGCGTCTTTCCGACTCCGCCCTCGCCCGCGAGAAACAGCGTACTACCGGTGCCCGCGGCGGCGGCCGTGAGCATCGCGCTAAGAACCGACAGATCCGCCGCTCGACCAACGAGGGGCATCACGTCGCTGCCACGAGGTTCGAACATAGCCGTAAACAAAAGCTCCCGAGAGGCAGAACGTCAAGCAATGGAGCACTTTATCCTCACGGTGTTCGCCCGCGGCCATCCGCGCGGTTTCTTTTTTGCTTCTTCTCCGTCCACCATGCCAATCACGGAAAAGGACATGGATGCTGGGCTCCTGGCGACGCGGGAAGTCATGCGCGCCCTCTTCGGCCCGCCGTCCGAGCGAAAATTCGGTGTGCGTTACTGGGACGGCTCCGTGGAGCAATCGGATCCTGCCAGTAACCCCAGCTTCACGCTGGTCATCGCCCGACGCGGCGCGATGCGGCGAATGCTCTTGCCGCCGAACGAGCTCTCGATCGTTGACGCGTACATATCCGGGGACCTCGACGTGGAGGGAGACCTGGAATCGGCGGTCGCTCTCGGCGACGCAATCGGCCGGCGAATCCGGGACGCCCGGTCGCTCGCGAAGCTCATGCGAAAGGTCCTCGCCCTACCGTCAGACGACGACCCGGGCGTGCACAGGACGCGGTTCCAGCGCATGTCGAATACCCTGGCGCGCAGGCGTCGGCGCGGCGACGCTCAAGCCATCGAGTTCCATTACGGCGTCAGCAACGCGTTCTACGAGCTCTGGCTGGACCCCATGATGCTGTACACGTGCGCGTACTTCAGGACCGGTGACGAAAGCATCGAGCTGGCTCAGCAGGACAAGCTCGAGCACATCTGCCGCAAGCTTCGCCTCAAGAGCGGAGATCGCCTGCTCGACATCGGGTGCGGGTGGGGAGGGCTCGTTCGCTATGCGTCCCGGCACTACGGAGTGCAGGCACTCGGCATCACGCTGAGCGAGTCCCAGGCGGCATGGGGCCGGGAGCGGATACGGATGGAAGGGTTGAGCGACCGGTGCCGCGTCGAAGTGCTCGACTACCGTGATCTGCCGGGCTCGATGCAGTTCGACAAGATCACCTCTGTGGGAGTTACGGAGCACGTGCCGGCCGACGAGCAGCCCGCGTACTTCGCGAGGGCGCATTCCCTTCTGCGTCCCGGCGGTCTGTTCCTCAACCACTGTGAGGTGAGCGTGGATCAGGCCCGCGGGGAGCCGATAGCGTCCAGGCTGGCCGCGAGAATCTGGAAAAGGGGCGAGTTCATTCAGCGGTACGTGTTCCCCGACGCGCGCCTGGTCCCGGCGGCCCACGTCATTTCCAGCGCCGAGCAGAGCGGGCTCGAAGTGCGCGACGTCGAAGGCCTGCGGGAGCACTACACGCTGACGCTACGTCACTGGATTCGCGAGCTCGAGAAAAATCGCGATGCGGCGGTAGAGCTGGTCGGGGAGCGGACATACCGCGTGTGGAGACTCTACATGTCCGCGGGCGCGGAGCGCTTTCACTCGGCCAAGCTCAACATCATTCAGACTCTGCTGTCCAAGCCGCACGAAGACGGGACGGCGGAGCTGCCATGGACGCGCGAGGACATCTACGCCGCACCCTACCCTAGCGAGCTCGCCCGGAAGCTGGAGCTTCGTACCTCGGCCTGAGTGGGAGTTGTGAAACGAACCAATCGTATATCTCGCCGACTAGATCGGAGGGTGGCGCAGGTGGAAATCCGTGGAACGCTGGTAGGCGCCCGCCACCGTGAGGAGCCTTGCCTCCCCAAAAAGTGACCCAAGGAAAGTGAGTGATACCGGCGTTCCATCCGCCCGGAATCCGTGCGGCAGAATTACCGCCGGGTGACCCGTGAGGTTCGTCGCGACGAGCTGCGGAAAACCGACGACCGCCGTCGGCGTTACGACGACATCCACACGCGCGAACAGCTCGTCCCATGCCGCGATCGCTCGGGCTCTGAGACGGTTCGCATTGATGTAATCCACCGCGGGAATGAATCGCGCTACGCGAAAGGTGTTCGCCCAGTCGTTGCGGGTCTGTTGCACCAGCAGCTCGTCACGATTCGATCGCGTGAGCGCGTCGAAAGCCGCCGCGGCCTCGGCGGTGAGAATGATGCGCATGGCGTCGTACGGAAGCTGCGGCAACTCCACGGCTGTCAGCGCGATGCCGAGCCCGCGCAAAACGTCCAGCGCATCGTCGTCGAACTTCTTCGTCGAATGGAGCGTGCGACCGGGGTCCGCCGGATCGCGTTCAGGCACATCGAACGCGCCCTTGAAGTACCCGACCCGGATGTCGGGCAGTCGGAGTCCAAAGTCGGATACAAACGGCTGCGCGACGGCGCTCTGGTCCATTCCATCCGTCCCGCTGATCGCCTCCAGCACAAGGGCGCAATCGTCCGCGCTGCGGCAGATGGGCCCAAGCTTGTCCATCGTCCAGGACAGCGCCATCGCGCCGGTCTTGGGCACTCGCCCGTAAGTCGGCCTCAGCCCGGTGGCTCCGCACCGCGTGGCCGGCGAGGATATCGAGCCTAGAGTCTCGCTGCCGATCGAGAATGCGACCAGTCCCGCTGCGGTCGCGGCGGCCGGCCCCGCGGAAGATCCGCTCGACCCCTGGTCGATCTTCCACGGATTGCGTGTCATGCCGTCGAACCACACGTCGCCCTGCGCCAGCTCGCCGAGCGAAAGTTTCCCGAGAAGCACGGCTCCTGCAGCATCGAGTCGCTGAACGACCGTCGCGTCCTCGTCGATCACCTGGTCCCTGTACGGGCCGGCCCCCCACGTTGTGCGGTAACCTCTCACGGCGAGCAGGTCCTTGGCTCCCCAGGGAATCCCGTGCAGCGGCCCGCGGTATTTTCCGCTGGCGATCTCCGCGTCCGCCGAAGCTGCCTGCGCCCGCGCCCGCTCTTCCGTCAGCGTGATGACCGAGCGCAACGACGGATCGAGCCGCTTGATCCGCGCGAGGTACATCGTCGTGAGCTGTGTGGCGGTTATCCTGCGCACGCGGATGAGCTCCGCTAGCTCGGTCACAGGCGCAAACGCCAGCTCCTCCAGATCGCGAGGCAGTGCACGCGCCTGCACGGTCTCGCGTGCTCCTTGCCGCGTCGGCTCCGCCGGAATCGGCTTGCCCGGCGGGAGCGGGCTGAACACGAGCGCGGGGGACTCGGAGTTCGACAGGACTATCGCGTGCAATGATCGAATCCGCGCCTCGTTCACTCTGAGGCCGGCGACCATCATCTCGCGCTCGGCTTCGTCCAGACTGAGACCGGCAATCTCCTCGGCGCATTTTACCGTCGCCGCGGTTATCTCCGCTCCGCCTTCGACCTGGGCCCAGAGCGTGCCTGGGAGGAGCGTCGCGCCGAGACCGACTGAAGTGAAGTACTCCATGAATTCACGGCGGTCGTACGCCTGCGTCCTCATCCGGTCATCCTCCGTTGACGTTTAGGAGCGGATCATCTCTCGATGAAGGATGTCATCCTCCAGGTATTCCTCACCCACCCGCTGAAATCCCAGCGAGCCGTAAAACTTCTCCGCCCAGCTCTGCGCGCCGATCCGGATCGCAGCGCCCGGATAATATTTCGCGGCGCCGCGCAGACCCTCTGCCATGAGAGCGCGTCCCATGCCCGTACGGCGAACGCTCGGATGAATGATCACGCGCCCGATGGACGGCTCGTCGTACTTCACGCCGGGCTCCACGAGTCGCAGATACGCGACCATCAACCCCGAAGCGTCGCGGGCATAAAGATGCCGCGACCGGCGGTCCCAACCATCGGCGTCCAGGTACGCGCAGTTCTGCTCGACGACGAACACCGTTTGCCGAAGCACGAATATGTCGTACAGTTCATCCGCCGAGAGCTCCGCGAACGAGCGCCAGATCCAGTCCATGACCGGAGCCGCCTATGCCTGGCCCGCGGACTTGCTGAATGCGTCCACGCCGTCGAATTGCTGCAGCTTTTCGACGTGCATCCAGCTGACTTCGGCGGCGAGCCTGCGCAGCAGATCGATTATCTGCGCGTCGTCCACATCCTCGCCGGCCTCGCGCGGGACGAAGCGGCAGCGGTAGTGGTCGACGAGCCCGACCTTGGCCTCCACCTCCGGGTACACGGCTGTGCCGCGATTGGCGATACCGGCGAGCTTGAGCGTTGAGTCGGCCACCAGCGATTCGACCTTTCTGCCAAGGTCCCCGGGCATCAGCAGCGACTCGAGAAAAACGTCGGCGCCAACCACGCGGCGCGTCTCGACTCGCACGCTCTCCACGGATTCGACCATCGGCGGCACCTTCACCTGCCCGTGCTCGCGCCCGGCGCTTATGGACGAGCGCTTGCCGAGGTTCGCTATGACCGCATCGGTGAATCCGGTGGTGGAAACCGGATTGCCCTTGCCCAGCATGTCTCCTGTGTGGACCCCCTGCTCGAACGCGCAGACCACAGCGTGCTCGATCGCCGTCGCGGCCGCGCCTTCGCCGATATGCCGGAGCATCATCGCCGCGCTGAACAGCAGGGCCGTAGGGTTCGCGACGTTCTTCCCGGCTATGTCCGGCGCCGACCCGTGCACGGCTTCGAAGATGGACACGCGGCTGCCGATGTTCGCCGAAGGGGCGAACCCCAGGCCGCCGGTCAGGCCGGATGTCAGGTCGCTGAGGATGTCGCCATTCATGTTCGTCGTGACTATCACGTCGAACTGCTCCGGCCGCATTGCCAGCTGGTGAGCGCAGTTGTCAACCAGGATGTGCTTCGCCTCGATCCCGGGAAATTCCGGGGCGATGTCCTCGAAGGTGTGCTGCAGCATTCCTTCGGTGAGCTTCATGATGTTCGCCTTCGTGGCGCAATGAACCACGCGGCGCCCCTCGGCCTCGGCGAAGGCGAACGCCAGCCGCACGATCTTCTCGCAGCCGTTGCGCGATATGAGCTTCAGGCACTGCGCGACGCCCGGCGTCTGCATGTGCTCGACGCCGGAGTACAGATCCTCCACGTTCTCGCGCACGATGACGATATCGAGGTTCCGGTCGCTGAAAGGAGTCTTGACGCCGGGGAGGGTGCGCACGGGCCGGATGTTCCCGAACGTCTCGAACAGCTTTCTCAGGGTGACGTTCGCGCTCTTGGCGCCGTGTCCGATCGGGGTTTCGAGGGGACCCTTGAGGAGAACTCCGGTCCGCCGAACGGAATCGATCGTTTTCTGCGGGACGCCCGTCGCGTCGCCCCGGGCGAAGACCCTGGCCCCTGCCTCGCATTCGTCTATCTCGAGGTCGATTCCCGCGGCCGCAACGACCCGCAGGGCTGCCCCGACGACCTCGGGGCCGATCCCGTCGCCGGGTATCACCGTAATGTGTTTGCGTGCTGATGCGCTCATAGGGCAAACTTAATCGTGCCGCGCGCGTTGATTCCACGCCCGTCAACAGCTAGAATGAGAGTCCCTTCCCGTCCGACTTTCGCGTGCGTAGCTCAGTTGGATAGAGCGTCTGCCTCCGGAGCAGAAGGTCGTGGGTTCGAGTCCCGCCGCGCGCATTCATGAAGCTTGTCATTGGATTCTGGTTACTGGTTTGCGCGGCTGCCATTCCCGGCGTGGCCGCGGCGCAGGCGGCAAGGGGCCTCCCCTTCCGGGCCGACACGACGTCGCTCCGGAGGACGCTGGATTCGCTCGTCCAGGCGCACCGGGGAGTGGTCGGATACAGCGTCGTGGATCTGGAGTCCGGCGACAGACTGAGCTCCCGTGGCGACGAGACCTTTCCGACCGCAAGCCTCATCAAGGTGCCCATCCTGGTCACCGTGCATGACCTGATCGGGAAAGGGCAGCTATCGCCCGACGACCGGTTGACCGTGCTCAAGATCGACAAAGTGCCCGGCTCTGGAATTCTTCAGCACCTGCACGACGGCATGGTCATCACCGTGGCGGATGCGGCGTGGCTCATGGCGACGATCAGCGACAACACGGCGACGAATCTCCTGCTGGACCGCGTGATCATCCGCCGCGTTTGGGACAAAATGGAATCGCTCGGCCTGCCCAACACCAAGGTCCATTCCAAGTCTTTCCTGCGCAGCTCCAGCGTCGCGATGGACAGCTCCGTCAAGTACGGGCTGGGGGTGACCACCCCGAACGAGATGGCGCGCCTTTTCGAGCTGCTGGCCGCGGGAAAGGCGGTGAGTCCCGCCGCGGATTCGGCGATGCTGCGAGCGCTGGAGAACGGGGACGATTACCGCACGCTCCAGCGCTTCGCCGGGAACGTCCGCTCGGCGCGCAAGACCGGCCTCGGCGACAGCGTTCGCACCGAGTGCTCGCTCTTTTACCTGCGCAATCGCGTCGTCGCATGCGTGCTCACCAGAGACAACGCGGATACCCGCTGGATTCTGGACAACGAGCCGAACCTGACGATGGCACGGATGGGTGAAGCGATCGTGGCTGCGTGGCGGAAGTAACCCGCTGGCGGGAGCTGACGATCGGGCTGGTCACACTTGCCACGATGGTCACGATCGTAATCGGCGTGCTGATGTTCGCCGAGATCGGCGGCGTTCGTGGGAAGAAGGTCACTCTGTACGTAGCGGCCGACCAGACCGGCGGACTGATGAAAGGCGGCGACGTATTCCTTTCCGGAAAGAAAGTCGGCAAGATCGAGAGCGTCACCTTTCGCGAGCCGTCGACCGACACGACGGAGCGAGTTCTCATCGAGGCCGCGGTTCTCGAGAGCGCAATGCCGCTCATCCGAAAGGACTCGCCCGTCCAGATCGGGCCGCTCGGCACCTTCCTCGGCAACGCCGTGGTCGGCATAACGGCGGGGTCCAGCGCGTCGCCGCAGGCCGAGCCCGGCGACACGCTCTACGCGGGCGCATTCAGGGTAACCGAAGGCGTGATGGTGCAGCTCGCCGCGATGGGGCGCGACTTCGGCGCGTTGAGAGAAGAGGTCACCGCCGTCATGGAAGACATGAAGACGGCGCAAGGCACGTTCGGAGCGATGGCGGTCGAAGGCCCCAGGGACATCGGCCGCGTGGGAGCCGACTTTTCGCGCTTTCATGCGCGGCTTTCGAGCGGCCGCGGAACGGTCGGCATGATCATGAACGATCCGGAGTTCGGAGCGCGGCTCGGCTCGATACGCGCCGACGTGGATTCGATCAGGCTGCTGATCAACTCGGATCGTGGCACGGTGGGCAGCTTCCGGCGCGACAAGAGCCTCGGCGAGGCCGTGACGGACGTGCGTAACGAGGTCACCGCTTTGCAGCAATCGCTGGCGGAGGCGCGCGGCACTGCAGGACGGGCCATGAACGACAAGGCAGTGCAGGAAGAGCTGACCGCGCTTCGCCAGCAGCTCGACGAGCTGATCGCCGACTTCAAGAAGAATCCTTTCCGGTATATCCGGTTCTAGCTTGACCCCGGCGGGCGGCCGACGTAGGTTCGGCGCATAGAGGCACTGATCGTGCTTCTTCCCCCTGTACTCTGCACGACAGCTCCCCTCCCGCCCGAACTCTTCTCCCCCTGAATCTGTTGAGCGCTCCGCGCTCGCCATGACGACACCTCCCCCGCAGGTGGACATCGCCGACTTGAAGCGGAAGTCGGTGACAGAGCTGCAGCAGATGGCCGACGATCTCGCTGTCCCGAACGTCGGCACCCTGCGCAAGCAGGAGCTGATCTTCCGCATCGAGCAGAGCCTGCTCGATACGCGCATCACGCTGCGCGGCGACGGAGTCATCGAGCTCCTGCCCGAAGGCTACGGATTCCTGCGCAGCCAGAACTGGAACTACCTGCCGGGCCCGGACGACATCTACGTGTCGCCGTCGCAGATCAAGCGATTCAACCTCCGCACCGGCGACAGCGTATACGGTCAGGTCCGCCCGCCGAAGCCGTGGGAGAAGTACCTCGCGCTGCTCAAGGTCGAGCAGATCAACGGCGCCGATCCCGACCGTGCGAAAGAGCGCGTGGCCTTCGACAACCTGCGCCCAATGTACCCCGACGAGCGACTCCGCCTGGAGACGAGCGACGGAGATTTGAGCATGCGAGTGGTGGACATCATCGCGCCGATCGGCAAGGGACAGCGCGGGCTGATCGTGGCGCCGCCACGCGCGGGAAAGACGATCCTGATCGAAAAGATCGCCAACGCGATCGCCGAGAATCACCCCGAAGTCACGATCATCGTGCTGCTCATCGACGAGCGCCCGGAAGAGGTGACGGAAATGATTGCCACGGCGATTCGCGCGGAGGTGATCAGCTCGACGTTCGACGAGCCTGCGGACCGGCACGTGCAGGTTGCGGACATGGTGCTGGAGAAAGCCAAGCGGCTCGTGGAGCACGGGCATGACGTGGTCGTGCTGCTCGACTCGATCACGCGCCTCGCGCGCGCGCACAACGCGGTCGCGCCGCATTCCGGAAAGATTCTTTCAGGCGGAGTCGAAGCAACGGCCCTGCACAAGCCGAAGCGGTTTTTCGGGATGGCGCGCAACATCGACGGAGGCGGCTCACTGACGATCATAGCGAGCGCGCTCGTCGAGACAGGATCGAGGATGGACGACGTTATCTTCGAGGAGTTCAAGGGGACCGGTAACATGGAGCTGGTGCTCGACAGGAAGATCGCCGACCGGAGAATTTTCCCGGCCGTGGACATCCTCAAGTCCGGAACCAGGAAAGAGGAGCTGCTGCTGACGCAGGCCGAGATCAACAGGGTTTTTCTGCTGCGCAATTTCCTGTCGGACATGCCCGAGGCGGAGCAGATTGAGTTCCTGTTGAAGCAGATGAAGCGCACCCAGGACAACAAGGAATTCTTCGTGCAGATGGCCCAAGGTGGCTGAGGCGGCAGAGGAGCGGCGTGTGATGGGGATAGACTATGGTGAGCGGCGCATCGGGATCGCAGTGAGCGATCCGTCGGCGATGATCGCTGCGCCCGCGGGGTTCATCGCGCGGCGGAGGGGCAAGCGGGTGCCTGTGAACGAGATCGTGGTGCGCGCGCGGGAGCTTGGGGTGCGGGAGCTCGTGCTGGGGCTGCCACTCGACGGCGAAGGAAACGAGACGGAGCGGACCGCGGAGGTACGGGCGCTCGCGCAGGAGCTGGAGAAGCGGACCGGTCTGCCGACGCGTCTCGTCGACGAGCGGTTCACGACCGCCACGGCCCTGCGCGCGGTGCGCGAGATGGGCGGATCCACGCGTGGCCGCAAGGGCGATGTCGATTCGCTCGCCGCGGCCGTTCTCCTGCAGTACGCGCTCGACTCGGCGCGCCGGGCGAGTCAGCCATGAGCCGCTTCCTTTTCCTGCTCGCTCTGCTCGCTGGATGCGGCAGTCCCGACGGTCCGCCTATTCGCATCGTCATCCCGGAAGGCGCGTCCATGCGAATCGCGGCGGAATCGCTCGATGCCGCGGGCCTGATTTCGTCGGCGACGGGCTTCCGGGTGTACAGCCGCATTGCGGGGAACGACCGCTCGCTCAAGCCCGGAACCTATCTCATGAAGCGGGGCACTCCGTGGCCCGAGATCATGAAGGCGCTCGTCGGCGGGCGCGGACTCGTGCGGAGCGTGACGATTCCCGAAGGGCTCGCGCTCGCGCAGATCGCGGTGATTGTCGGCAAGGCGCTGGAGGTCCCGCCCGATTCCGTGATTGCGGCCGCAAGAGACACCGCCCTCCTCCGACGGCTCGACGTTCCGACGCCAACGCTAGAGGGATACCTCTTCCCGGACACCTATGCGTTTCCCGAAGGAACGGGCCCCGCGCGCGCCGTCGCCGAGATGGTGAGGAGGTTCGAGCGGGAGTGGGACCAAAAGTGGGATGCGCGCCTGACGGAGCTCGCGCTGAACAGGCACGACATCGTCACGCTTGCGTCCATCATCGAGGAGGAAGCAAGGCTACCGCAGGAGCGGCCGATCATTTCAGCGGTGTACCATAACCGGCTCAGGATCGGAATGGCGCTGCAGGCCGATCCTACGGTTCAGTACGCTCACGGAGCGCACGCCGAGCGCCTCATGTACAGGGATCTCGAGATCGACTCGCCATACAACACGTACAAGTATCCGGGTCTGCCACCAGGTCCGATTTCGTCTCCTGGCGGTGAGAGCCTGCGCGCGGCGCTTTTCCCGGCGAACGCGGACTATCTGTATTTCGTCGCGTACCCGGACGGTCACCATGAGTTCACACGCACGCTCGACCAGCACAACGCGGCGCGCATACGAGCGCGCGCTGACAGCAGCGTGCGTCCCGCGGCTCCAACCGGAACCCCGGCTACCCCCGCCGTTGCTGTTCCGCGCAGACCCTGACTGGTTGCGGCTCGTCGCCGTCACCGACGAGCCGGACCCTGATCTGAGCGCATGGATCGAGCGAGTTGCGTCCGCCGTGCGCGGCGGCGCGACATCGGTGCAGGTGCGGGCTAAGCATGCCGCCTCGCTCACCGTTCTCGACGCGGTCAGGCAACTGGTAGCCATTCTGCCCGTGCCGGTACTGGTGAATGACCGTGCGGACATCGCCATCATGGCTGGCGCCGCCGGCGTGCACCTCGGGTCGGATGACATCCCCGTCGCGACCGTGCGCGCGCTCGCGCCGGCTCCGTTCATCATCGGCGCATCGGTCGGGTCTCGCGCCGAGCTCGACGCCGCGGGGGGCGCCGACTATGTGGGAATCGGGCCCGCTTTCCTGTCAGCGTCGAAGACCGACGCCGGGTCGCCGCTGCTACTCGGCGAGATCGAGGAGCTGGCACGGCTGGCCGGCGTGCCCGCCATCGCGATCGGCGGGATCGACGCAACGAACGTTCGATCCGTGCTCGACGCCTGCCCCGCGCTGGCAGGCGTGGCGGTCGTCAGCGCGCTGTTCGGTGCCCGCGACGTCGGGCGCGCCGCGACAGCTTTGCGGGGCGCCATCGAAAGATGAGATCGGGCGCGTCCTGAACGCGATCCCCGCGACGGTTGTGCTTCTTGCCGCGTCCGCCGGGCTCGAGCTTGATGCCGGCAATGCGCTCCTGCACCATCGGCGATAGAAACAGGTCCACGAGGTCGGGGTCGAACTGCGTTCCGCGCCCCGCCAGGAGAGCATCGCGAGCGTCCCGCAGGCTGCGCGCACGACTGTACCTGCGGCGGTGCGTGATCGCATCGAAAGCGTCCACGATCGCGACGATTCGCGCTGGCTGCGGGATGCGTTTTCCTTTCAGTCCGCGCGGATAGCCGCTTCCGTCCCATCGCTCGTGGTGCGCGAGCACGCCGGCTGGGAGGTCCGGATAGAAAGCGCTCAGCGGCTCGAGAACGTCGGCGCCGCGCCTGGGATGCGTCATGACCTCGGCGCGATTCCCGGGCGAAAGCTTTGCCGGGTCGTGAAGGATGTCGAACAGCGCCTCGTGGATCTTTCCTATGTCGTGAAAGAGCGCGACGCGCTCGACGCTGCGCATTTCGTGCTCGGATAATCCGGCGGCGTCCGCCAGCTCCAGGCCGTACTGCGCGACTCTCCGAACATGCCGTCCCGTCTCCTCATCATTCGCGTCGATCGCGTTCAGCAGCGTCTCGAGAGCCGCCGAGCCGAGGCGAAGGGCCTGCTTGCAGGTGCGCCGCTGGCGCATGAGCACCAGCGCTGCGGCCGCGCCAACCGCGAACTGGAAGATCGGAAGCATCTGAGGAGCCAACCATTGCAAGAATCGGAGCACCCGTCGCCAGACCGCTTCTGAGCTAACTTGCCGCAGTGGACTCCGTAACCGTCAACCGCCGGGCCGAGAAACGCTGGGCGTCCGGCCACCCCTGGATCTTCCGGAGCGACGTGCTGGAGCGAACGACGTCGCCCGCTGGCGCGGTGCGCGTCGAAAGCGCCAAGGGCAGGCCGATCGGCGTCGCCCTTTGGAGCCCGAAGTCGGAGATATCCCTGCGAATGATAGACCGCGATCCTCGCGCGGAGATCGACGCGGCCTGGTGGCATCGCCGCATAGGCATGGCCATCCGGCGTCGCGAAGGCGTCGCATCGGGCGCGACTGCGTATCGCCTCGTGCACGGCGAGGCGGACGGGTGCCCCTCGCTGGTGTGCGACCGGTACGGAGAGTATCTCGTCGTCCAGCTCCTGAGCGCCGGGATCGAGGGTTACCGCGAGGAGATCGTCGCCTCGCTACTCGAGCTCGCGCAGCCCGCCGGGATACTCGCGAGGAATGATGCGCCTGTTCGCGCCAAGGAGGGGCTGCCGCGCAGCGTCGAGTCGATGCACGGGCAGATCCCCCGCGAGATCGAGGTCGCGGAGAATGGCGTCCGCTATCTCGCCGCCCCGTGGGACGGTCAGAAGACCGGCGCGTTCCTCGATCAGCGCGAGAATCGCGTGCTCGTGGGGAAGATCGCCAGGGGGCGCGCGCTTGACTGCTTCAGCTATCACGGCTCGTTCGCGCTGCACCTCGCGCGCGGCGCCGGGCGCGTGACTGCGCTGGACTCGTCAGGACCCGCGCTCGAGCGCGCGCGGGCGAACGCCAAGCTGAACGGGTTCTCGAACATCGACTTCGTCGAAGCGGATGCGTTCGACTTTCTTCGAGCTGGCGTCACGGAGCGACTGCGCTACGATACCATCGTTCTGGATCCGCCCGCGTTCGCCAAGAACCGCCAATCGCTTGCAGGCGCGATGCGAGGCTACAAGGAGATCAACCTTCGCGGAATGCAGTTGCTCGCGGAAGGCGGCTATCTGTTCACCGCGAGTTGCAGCTTTCACCTGAGCCGCGAGCTTTTCCTCGAGATGCTCGCGGACGCGGCCGCGGACTCGGGTCGAACCATCGCGCTCCGGGCAATGACCGGCCAGCCCGACGATCACCCGGAGATTCTGACGATTCCGGAAACCGGATACATCAAGGGCGCGCTGCTCCAAGCCGTCGACTGACGACGCAGCTTATTTTACTTGCATCGCGGGCCGGCTGTCCTACCTTTGGAACTTTCCGGAAGCGTGATGCCCCATCAGATGCTTCGCTCCTTAAAGCACGAGTACCAGGTCTACGTCGAATCGGAGATCGAGCGCTACAAAGACTCGGTCTCGCGCAATTCGCTGTTGGGCATCGCAGACGAAGCGGTCGCCGTCCTCGGCGCGCAGGCGCAGTACGAGCCTGAAGAACTGTCGCTCTGGGCCGAAGTCGATCGCCTGATCGCGCGCAGGATCAAGCTTCCCAAGTACGCGACCTGGCAGCGAAAGCGTCTCAAGCGACTCGCGGAGTATCGCAAGCCGGAGACGTGGGGAATCGCGCCGGACGGTCCGCTCGTGCGCGAGATCAAGCCGGGCTCCGACACCCACGTGCTCGTCACCGGCACCGAGTGCGAACGGGCCGGGATCTATCTCGCGGCGCACGGCTGTTCGGTGACCGCGATCAACGAAGAAGAAGAGTGCGTCGAGCGCGTCGTCGCGGCCGCCGCGGCCGCAGGGCTCAACTCGCGCATCAACGCGTGCGTTTCGGACCTCGGCGCCTGGTCGCCCAAGCCGTTGACCGCGGTCGTGTGCCCGAGCGAGAGCCTGTCGTCGCTAAACCCTCACGACCTGGCTCGCGTCATCGAATCCTTGCAGGACGCTACCAAAGCCGGCGGCGTGCACCTGTTCGAGACGATTCTCAACGGAACCGGATCGCTCACCGTGGACGAGCTCCGCGCGAAGTACTCGGGGTGGACGGTCGCGGTTGAGCGCGAGACCGGGTCAGGCCGGACCTTCCTGGCCCGCAAGGCGGCCGCGTAGCGTTTTGACACGCAATGCTGGTTAGAACGTGTCATTTTGCGACACTTTCGACTGGTATTTGATGGGGCGGCTTGACTTAATCCCATGCAAATGAACGACTTAGCTACATGTCGTGGCTTGGCATCGGCCGTGCTTTTGGGAATGCCGAGCGTACCATGCACCCCCGAGGCCCCATGAAGAAAACTAGTCTGACGCAGGAAGCGTTCGAGCCGATCGGCATCGTCATCTCGCGTGGCGAGCGGTCGGAGCCCGTTCCCGTGGTACTTCAGTACATCTGGGGCCCCGCCCCCGTCGAGACCGCGCCGGCGAAAGTCCGGGCCGCCTGAGGCCACTACTATAAGGATAGGACTGGAAGCCCGGTCCCAACCCTTTTTCCAGGAGCCCCGTCGCGCGAAGCGACGGGGTTTCTTGCATCCTTGGGCGGTATGACCATTGCCCATAGGCGCCAGTGTGACCTCTGAAAGCGACTGGGAAGTCGAGCGTGGCCGGCTCCTTTCGCAGCGGATATCTGACATCGGGCTGTCTCTCGAGGGCACCATGCTCGAGAAGCTCGTTACACAGCTATACGTCGAGCTGGACCAACACGGGCTCGCGTTTCGACCGCCCGTCTATCTCAGCGATCAGTGGGGGTGTCCCGACGGGACTCCGCTGATCGGCGTGCCGTTCTATCTGGCCGACCCCCGCCTCGCGCGAATCGAAGAAGATTTCGCGCTGGAGATCGAAAGCGAGAACGACGTAATGCGGTTTTTGCGGCACGAGGCAGGACACGCGTTCAACTACGCGTACCGATTGCATGATCGCGCCGACTGGCACGACGTATTCGGTCCGTATTCGCGCCCTTACCGCGACCGCTACCGCTCCGATCCGTTCACTCATCAGTACGTCCGCCACATTCTCGGATGGTACGCGCAGAAGCACCCCGACGAGGACTTCGCGGAATCTTTTGCGGTGTGGCTCACCCCGGACACGGACTGGCGCGCTGATTACGAGGGGTGGGGCGCGCTCCGGAAGCTCGAGTACATCGACACCGTCATGCGCGAGGTCGGCGCCGCTGCGCCTGAGACGCCACCGGCGCTGACCGAGGACGATCTTCCCGTCGCCGCGATGCGTTACACCGTCGCGGACCACTACCGCGAGATCGACGACGATCTCCCCGTCAGCGACCGGCGCGTCTTTGACGGCGATCTTCGCACTCTATTCGGAAGGGCGTCGGAGATGCCGGACAAGGATCCTGCGGGAGAGTTCATCCGCCTTCACAGGCGGGAGATCGTGGGGCGAATCGCGTATTGGACGGGCGAGCCGGCGGCCGTCGTGCGCAAGTTCGTGGACCTCATCGCGGAACGGGCTGACGCGCTCGAGCTGGCGATTCGAGGCCGCGAAGCCTCCACGCTCATCGAGCTCACCGCCTTTGGCACGGCAGTGGTGATGAACTATCGATATACAGACGATTTCACAGGAGATCGACCGGGCGAATGAAGATCACTCTGCTGCACACGCAGGATGCGCTGGAGGATCCTCTGGATCCCGTGCTCGCGCAACTCGAGGAGGCGCTCGCGCGCCTCGGGCACGAGCCCTCGGGAATCGTCGTCGATGACGCGGTTCAGCCGGTCGTTACCGCGCTCGCGCAGTCGCCGCCCGATCTCGTGTTCAACCTGTGCGAATCGTTCGGCGGGCGAAGCGCCCTCGAATCGAACGTTGCGGCGCTGCTCAACCTGCTCGACCTCCGTTACACCGGATCGAGTCCGGCGGGCCTCATTGTAGCCGGCGACAAGACTCTGACCAAGAAAGTGCTGTCGTTTCACGGCATCACGACTCCCAAGTTCGCCACGGTTTTCCGGGGCACTGTGGACTGGGCCGGCGACATCGAGTTCCCTCTGATAGTGAAGCCGCCGCAGGAAGACGCTTCACTGGGGATCACCGGCAAGTCGGTGGTGCGTGACGTCAAGGAGCTGCTCGACACGATGAGCTCGCTGCAGACCGAGTACCAGTCGGCGGTCCTCGCGGAGCAGTTCATCGAGGGCCGCGAGTTTTACGTGGGCGTGCTGGGCAACTCGAGCCCCGTCGCGTTCCCCGTCATCGAGCTGGACTTCACCGGCTTCCCCGCCGACAAGCCGCGGATAGCGAGCTGGGCGGCGAAGTGGGGCGACGACGGGGACGAGGCAGGCGCGGAGTTCGCCGGAACGAAGTCGGTGTTCCCCACCGACGTGAGTGAACAGCTGGTCGAAGCCATGCAGAAGGTCGCCGTGGATTCGTTCAACGCTCTCCGCCTGCGCGACTACGCCCGGGTGGACTTGCGCGTCACGGACGGGGGCGAGATTTACGTGATCGAAGTCAATCCGAACTGCTACCTGGAGGCCGGGAGCGAGTTCGCGCGCGCCGCCGCAGAGTCGGGGCTGCAATACGACCAGCTCGTCGAGAAGATCATCGAGCTGGCCACCGCGAGATACTCTCGCTGAATGAAAAAAGCCGGCGACTGGCCGGCTTTCTTCTTCATCTATTCCGCCGCGGAGCGGCGGCAGCGAAACTACCGCTTGCGCTTCTTGGCCGCGCCCTTCTTCGCCGTCTTGCGGCCGGTGCTCTTACGAGCCGCGCCCTTGCGAGCCGCGCCCTTGCGAGCCGCGCCCTTGCGAGCTGCGCCCTTGCGCGCCGTCTTGCGGCCGGTGCTCTTACGAGCCGTCTTGCGGCCCGCGGCCTTCTTCCGACCAGCGCTCTTCTTTCTAGCTGCCATCGTCTCGCTCCCTTCAGGAGTGGATTGCTCACCTGTCCACCGGTGGACCGGCGAGTACTGCAAATGCAACATCGAGCGTTGCATGATCACGTTGCTCGCACGAACATCATGCTTGCGTTCGCAATCGACGCGAATATAGGAATTGCCGTGTCGATAACGCAATAGGAAATGTGCGCGATAATTTTTTGCGTGTTTCATGGCTTTCTGTTTTTGGTTTGCGCTGCGTCGCATTCTTCGTCGTTGCGAGCCGTTGTTTTCGTTCACCAGTTGCTTGTGAGTTGTGCTCCGTGATGCTTTCTTCATAGGCGGCGCGACGCGTCGCGCGAACCGCAAACCACAATCCATACACCGCCATTGTGGAGGCTCTCGTGAAGGAAACAGCCGCGCCGGGCTTCGTACTGCGCGACGTTCCTGTTCCCGCGATTCGTGACGACGAAGTGCTCATCCGCGTGTTGCGAGCCGGCGTGTGCGGCACGGACGTGCACATCTACGACTGGGACAACTGGGCGAGCGGAAGGTGCAAGCCGCCGTTCGTAGTGGGGCACGAGTTCGCTGGCGAAGTGGCGAGCGTCGGCAAGCTCGTGACGAACGTGCACGAGGGCGATCGCGTCACCGCCGAGGGGCACATCGTGGATGGCAGGTGCTTGCTGTGCCGAACCGGCAACGCGCACGTCTGCCCGCACACGAAGATCATCGGCGTCGATCGCGACGGGTGCTTCGCGGAGTTCATCGCCATGCCCGCGAGCAACGTCTGGCCCCTCGACGACGCCACGTCGTTCGACGTCGGCGGGATCCACGACCCGATCGGCAATGCCGTGCACACTGCGCTCACCGCCGAGATCGCCGGCGCGATCGTTCTGGTCACCGGATGCGGGCCAATCGGGCTATTCGCTATCGGGGTCTGCCGTGCCGCGGGCGCGGCTCGCGTGATCGCTTCGGATGTCAACGACAAGCGGCTCGATCTCGCGCGAACCATGGGAGCCCACTCCGCGGTGCACCCCTCTGACCTCCGCGCGGAGGTGATGAACGCCACCGGTGGACTCGGCGCTGACGTGGTGCTCGAGATGTCCGGAGTCGATCCAGCCGTGCACCAGGCGTTTGCGCTCGTCCGCGTGGCAGGACGCGTCCAGATGCTCGGCATTCCTTCTGCGCCCATCGAAGTTGATTTCGCCACCGAGGTGATCTTCAAAGGGATCACGATCTACGGCGTTGTAGGCCGCAAGATGTACGACACATGGCACCATGTGACGCGACTGCTGCGCTCAGGCGAGTTCGATCCAACGCCCGTTATCACCCACCGCTTTCCCCTCGAGGAGGCCGACGCAGCGATCGCTGCGATCAAGTCCGGAGATGCGGGCAAGGTCATTTTCGAGATAGCCTGAGGTCATTCACATGACACTGAATCGCAACTTTACCGCGCAGATCGATGAGCGCCTGCAACAGCTCCGCGATGAGGGCGTGTACAAGCGACTGAATTATCTCGACTCGCCGCAGGGGGCGCGCGTCGTCATGGAAGGACGCGGCGAGGTACTCATTCTTTCGTCCAACAACTACCTGGGCCTCGCCAACCAAAAGGAAGTTGTTGACGCTGGCAAGCGGGCGCTCGACAAGTACGGCGCAGGCACCGGCAGCGTTCGCTTTATCTGCGGGACTTTCACCATCCACCGTGATCTCGAGGTGGCGCTGGCGAAGCTCGTGGGAACCGAAGCTTCGTTGTCGTACGTGTCCGCGTGGAACGCCAACGAAGGGCTGACCGCGACGATCGTCGAGCAGGGGGACTTCGTTGTGTCGGACACGCTCAACCACGCCTCGATTGTGGATTCGATGCGCCTCGCGAAGGCGATCGGCAAGTGCGAAACGGGTGTGTACAAGCATTCGGACATGGACGACCTGCGCGCGAAGCTTGTCGCGGCAAAATCAGCGCGGCGGCGCGTCATCTGGACTGACGGCGTATTCTCCATGGAAGGGAGCATCGCGCGGCTTCCCGAGATTCTCGAGGTTGCCCGCGAGCACGATGCCATCGTCGTCGTGGACGACTCGCACGCGACCGGCGTGCTGGGCCCGACCGGGCGCGGAACGCCGGAGCACTTCGGCGTGATCGGAGAAGTCGACGTCATTACTTCCACCCTTGGCAAGGCGCTCGGCGGCGCCGCCGGCGGGTTCGTCGCGGGGTCCGCGGCGCTCTGCGACATGCTCACGCAACGGTCCCGCCCGCAACTGTTTTCGAACGCGCTTCCACCGACCGTCGCGGCCAGCGCGCTCGCTTCCGTCGAGTTCCTGGGGGCCCATCCGGAGCGCGTCACGACGCTGCGGGAGAACGCAACGTATTTCCGGGAAGCCCTCACGGAGGCCGGCTTCGCGCCTCTCGCCGGAGAGACGCCGATCGTCCCGATCATCATCGGGGAAACGGCGACCGCAATGAAAATGAGTGACATGTTGCTGGAGCAAGGCGTCTTCGTAACGGGCTTCGGCTTTCCGGTCGTGCCCCGGGGCGAAGCGCGCATTCGCTGCCAGGTCAGCGCGGCGCACACCCGGGCCGATCTGGACGAGGCCATCGCGGCGTTCAAGGTTGTCGGAAAGAAAGTCGGACTTCTCAAATGAGGAACATCATGCCTTTTGGCTCAATACTCCGTGCCCTTGGCGCGACCGTGGTGCTTGCGACGAGCGTGCAAGCTCAGGAGTCGCGGCCGTTCCGGGATTCGTGGTTCTGGGGAGCGAAGGTCGGAACGCTCTCACTGGGAACCAGCGACGCTGGCCGAACATGGGCGCCGAGCATCGGCGCCGAGTGGCTGATCACGCGGAGCGCGGGCGGCTTGTGGGTGTTCGCGGACCATTCCAGCTTCGATGCCCGCGGATCCGTCAGCGACCCCTCAACCGCGAGCGGGGCGCGCGAAGTGGATCTTCGCAACCTTCAGCGATACGGATTCGCCGCGGTGGTGTCTCCACGGACGTTCGGAATGATCCGGCCGTACGCCGGACTGGGGATGTCGCTGAATGTGATCGGACGGGCCGTGCCGGCAGCCGACAGCGCTGGAAATAGCGCGGGGGCTGCAGTCCGAACGGCGATCGATGACCAGCGGAGCCGTGCGTCGGTGCTGGGGCTGGCGGGCATGCAAGCGCAGTTCTCTCGCGCCGCGCTGTTCACTCAGCTCACGGCGACACCGGCGAGCACGAGGTTCCTGTTGAACAACGGGCCGATGGTCGGCGTCGACGTCGGCTTGCGGTACAACTTCGGGAGCTCTGTCGCCCGGTAGGGCGGCTCGAGGGATAGTCCAGGCGGAATCCGGGCTGTGAGCATAAGCCGCCAGTAGTGAGCTAGCAGGCAACGACAGGTAGGACAGGTAGGACAGGTAGGACAGGTCAAAGCTAGGCGCTCGATACGAACTCGTTCCCCCGCACGAACCACCTGAGCGGCCAATCGGCCGCTTTCTTTATTCCTATCCGCGGAGCGACCACGATATCGGAATCATCCACGCGCTCCCCTTCCCTGATGACGAGCGAGCCGCCTTGGAGACTCACTCCGTTGTGCGCCGCCCCGATACCCAGAGCGATGCACAGCTTCCCGGGTCCGTTCGTGAGCTCGCGATCCGACCGCGCGCGCCCGCGCCGCGCGCGCATGAGGTCGATCCCGGCAACCGGCTCCAGGGCGCGGATCAGAACCGCGCTCGGCAACCCCTCCGCGCGCGTCACCGCATTGACGCACCAGTACATCCCGTAGATGAAATAGACGTAAGCAATGCCGGGTCGACGGTACAGCGGGTCGGTTCGCGTCGTTCGCCCGGCTGCCGCGTGACAGGCCGGATCGTGCTCGCCGATGTACGCCTCGGTTTCGACGATGATTCCCGCGGCCTTTCCGTCCGGCGTCGTGCACTCCAGCACACAACCCAGCAGATCGCGCGACACGCGCTCCGTATCGCGATTGTAGAAGCCGGCCGGGAAAATCTTTCCCAAACGAAAACGCCGCGCAGGGAGCGCGGCGTTTTCCTTCAACTTTCGGTCTCCGCGCCTGACGGAGCCGGAGGCGCCCCCGCATCTTTCTTGGGCTTTCGCCTCGGAGCTCGCGGCTTCTTCGCCGCGCTCGCCCGCGGAGCCGCCGCTTCTGCGGCCGGCGCCTTATCGACCGTCTTTTTCGCGGCTGCTCCGCGCGTGCGTCCACGCCTGCGCGGGCGAGGGGAATCGGACGCATCCACCGATGCCGCTGGCAGCTCACCGTTCTCCGCCGGCCTGCCCGCGGGTGCCTCGTTCATCTCGACAACGCCGACCGAGAGAAGATCCTTGGGCGGCGTTCCGCGACGGCCGCGAACCGGCGCGCGACCGCGGGAAATCCCGCGGGCGGGCGTCGAGGTCTCGGCAGGCGTAGAACGCGACGCCGCAGCGAGGCCGAGCTGATCGCCGACCGTGAATTCCTGCGGCGCGCTCGTCGCCGGAGCTTCTGCCGGCACACTCGTGCTGACCGCGGGAGTCGATTCATCCCCCGCTGAAGCTCCCCGCCCCCGGCCGCGGCCTCCGCGCGAGCGGCTGCCCCTGCCGCCCCGCTCGCGCGCGGGCTCACCGGCGCGCGCTGGCTGCGCGCCGGAAACCGTCGCGTCGGCTTTGGCGTGAATTCCAGCGCTGGGCGCGTCGATCTCGATCTGTCCGTTCTCCATCTTCTTTAGCGTGAGCAGCTTTCGCTGCGCCGCTTCCGTCACGAACCGGGAGAACTTGGACATGCCCAGATTCTTCTCATCGAACGAGCTGTCCATTTGCTGCATGACCTGCTTCAGTCGATCTGCGCGCATCACGTCGCCGTTCTTCTTCATGTGCGCCACTGCCGCAGTGACCAGCTCCCACGGATCCTTGGGCACTAGTTCCTCGTCCCCGCTCTTTACCAGCCCGGCGAGGGCGTTGTAGCTGTAGTACTCATCGCAGTTCTGTACGAGAAGGTCGCTCGACGACTCCCTGATTCCGACGCCGATGACGTACTTGCCGTACTCCTTGAGCTTGATCACCAGGCTCGAGAAATCGGAGTCGCCCGAGAGGAGAATGAAGGTGCCGATCTCGGGGCGCGTGAACACGAGTTCCAGGGCGTCGATCGCCAGCCGGATGTCGGTCGCGTTCTTCTTGGACGACCCGTATGCGGGCGCGAAGATAAGGTCGATCGACGCCTCGGCGAGCGGCACGATGTACTGGGGGTACCGGCGCCAATCGGCGTACGCGCGCTGAACCGAGACCTTTCCCTTGACTATTTCAGAGGAGAGGAGGTTCTTCAGCTCACTCTGGAGATCCGAGCGGATGCCCATCGTGACGTTGTCGAAATCGATGAGCAGCGCCGCGTTCGGAGCATGATGAACGGGCGCGCCGAGGGGGTGTGATAGGGCCTGGGGCCCACGATAAACAGGTTTGACCGGAGGGCGCGTTGGATTCGCGCTCGTCCGCATGGAACTTGGACTCATACCTTCCTGAGGAGAAATACGTCGTGCCGCAAACTTCTATAACTTAGCCAAGTCACTGTGAATAGGTAACTTTGGCCCCCAAATTGGCTTCCCGCCCGCCCCGCTTCCGCACGCGGCTCCTGGTCATCCTCCTGGCCTTCGCGCTCGCGCCGGCCGTGCTCCTGACGCTTGCCTGGAGCGAAACGGTACGGACCGCTGTGCCGCTGATCACGGGGACCGCAGGATGGGAGAACGTCGCCACCAGCGGCAGAGAGGTCATCGAGGTCGCCCGCGACAGGCCGCTCTCGCCCGCCGACCGCCGGACAGTGGACAGGCATGAGCAAGAGCTCGGCGCCTCCCTGGAGCAGTCGCGGCGCTATCAGTACGTAGCCGAGCGGACTGCGCAGGTGGTCTTTATTCTCGCGCTCATCCCGTTGATCGTCTTCGCGGTGGTCGCGTCAAAAGTCGCGGGCCACCTGAGTCGCCAGCTCAGCCGCCCGCTCGACGAGCTCGTCAGGTGGGCAGAGCTGATCTCCAAAGGCGACGCTCTCCCGGAGAGCGCGAGCAGCAAGGGTGCGCCGGAGTTCGAGACGCTGCGCCAACGGATGCGGCGCATGGCGATCGAGATTGCGGAGGGCAGGCGGCAGGCCGTAGAGCAGGAGCGACTGCAGGCGTTACGCGAAAGCGCCCGGCAGTTCGCGCACGAGCTGAAGAATCCCCTCACGCCGATCCGGTTCGCGCTCGACCGGATCGCGGCGGACGCTCCGCCACAGATGGAAGAAAGCCTCGATGTGCTCAAGACCGAAACACGCCGCCTTGAGCGCATGGCGCGCAGCTTCGCCGATTTCGGGCGCCTGCCGGCGGGAGCAATCGCCGAGGTCGATGTCGGCGAGCTCGTGCGCTATTCCGCGAGCGCGAGCGTTCCCCACGGATTCGCCCTTGAGCTCGACATCGCTCCCGATCTTCCTCTCATTCGGGGCCACCATGACGCGCTCGCGGCCGCACTCTCGAACGTGCTCATCAACGCCGTCGAGGCGTGCGGCGCGACAGGGCGGATCTCGGTCCGGGTGACCGAAGACCGGTCGGGTGGCGGTCAGGCCGTTCGTATTTCGGTGCGCGACAATGGCTGCGGCATCGCGCCCGAGAAACTCGATGCCATATGGGAACCGTATATTACGAACAAGCCGGGCGGGACCGGCCTCGGGCTCGCCATAGCACGGCAGACGGTGGTTGCGCATGGCGGACTCGTTTCCGGATCCAGCCGCGAAGGCGACGGCACGACGATCGAGATCACGTTGCCGGTCGCGCACGCGCCCATCGCTGGCTGACCCCTCATCAAAGGCCAGAGGATCGATCACACATGAATATTCCAGGCGAGCTGATCCCAATCGTCCTGTTCATAGTGATAGGGCTCTCGTTCGTGCTCCGTCCGATCGCCACGGCGCTGGGACGGCGCCTCGACAAGCAGCCGCCGCGATCTGCGATACCGCCCGAAGTCGTCGGCAGGCTCGAGCGGATAGAGCAGGCGGTTGACGCGATCTCCATCGAAGTCGAGCGCATCTCCGAAGGCCAGCGATTCACGACCCAGCTTCTTTCGGAAGGAAGGCATCAGTCGGCTGCGCTTCCGGCGGGCGGCGACAGACTGCCTTCGTCCGCGCCACGCTCCTGACGTTGGCCTGACGTGCCGAGTGTTCTGATCGTCGACGACGAGCCGAATATCCGGCGGATGGTCGGCGCGCTGCTGAGCGCCGAGGGCTACGATGTACGCGAAGCTGAGGACGGCGCCTCCGGACTGGCCGCGGCCGCACGCGAAGAATCCGACGTCGTTCTCCTGGATCTGCTCATGCCTGGTTCGCTCGACGGCATGGCAACGTTGACCAGGCTTCGCGAAGCTCATCCCGACATCCCGGTGGTAATGATGAGCGGCCGGGCCGGACTTGGCGACGCAGTCCGGGCAACCAGGCTTGGGGCGTTCAACTTCCTCGAGAAGCCACTCACTCCGGAGAGCGTTCTCCTCACCGCGGCCGCGGCCGCCGAGCTGCGTCGGACCAAGCTTGCAGCGCGCGCCCTGCGCGAAGAGCTCGGCATCGGCGGGCAGATGATCGGGAGCAGCCCCCAAATCCAGGCGGTGCGCGTGCTGATAGAACGCGTGGCGCCGACCGATTCCCGGGTTCTGATCACTGGGGAATCCGGCACCGGCAAGGAGCTTGTCGCAGCCGCGATCCACGACGCCAGCAGACGGCGGGACCGCGCGTTCATACGCGTGAACTGCGCCGCGATCCCGCGCGATCTCGTCGAAAGCGAGATGTTCGGGCACGAGCGCGGAGCCTTTACGGGAGCTACACAGACCCGGATCGGACGCTTCGAGCTCGCTCATGGCGGAACGCTGTTCCTCGACGAGATCGGCGACCTCGGCGCCGAGGCGCAGGCCAAGCTCCTCCGCGCGATCGAGGCGAAGGAGATTCAGCGCGTCGGAGGAAGCAAGACCGTGAATGTCGATGTGCGCATCATCGCGGCGACCAACCATGATCTGGCGCGCGGCGTCTCGGAAGGTGTCTTCCGGGAGGATTTGTTTTTTCGGCTCAACGTGATTCCACTGGCGGTTCCGTCGTTGCGCGAGCGCGAGGGCGACGCGATCGAGCTCGCGAAGTATTTCACGGACCTGCACCACTCGAGGACGGGGCACCCGCGGGTGACCTGGACCTCGGACGCCCTCGCGGCGATCGCCGAGTACTCCTGGCCGGGGAACGTTCGCGAGCTGGCGAACATCGTCGAGCGCATGGGAATTCTGTATCCCGGCGAAGAGCTCACTCGCGCGCACCTGCTCGCGGTTCTCCCAACCGCCGCGGCCGGGAAGGAGGACGGGGCGCTTCCGTCGTCGGAGGTTGCTTTGGCGGACGCGCTCGATGATTACGAGCGAAGGCTGATTTTGCGCGCGCTGGCCCTGGCCAAGTGGAACGTTGCCGACGCCGCGCGCAGACTGAGTACCGACCGTCCCAATCTGTACCGCCGCCTCAAGCGGCTCGGAATCGACGATCCGCGTGTATAACCCGCCCATGCGATATTCTCTCGTCACGCTGGTCGCCGGTCTCGCGACAGCCGCGACAGCCGCGCTAGCCGTTCCCGCGTCCGCGCAGGCTCCGGACACGATCGCGGTCGATTCGATTCCCGACGCGCCGGCGCCCGTTCGGTCGGCTCGCAACTCTGCGACGATCACTGTCACCGGCGGCGGATACAATCGCGTCGAGGGACTGCCGGTGCTGTTCGGCCCGATCATCGAGACCCGGCTCGGAGGCGCGAGGCTGCGCGTCTCGGCGCTAGGCATCGTTCGAAGCGCGGATACGTTCCGCCTGGACAGCGACAACGTCGGGCACGACGCTAAAGTCGCGGTGCTGTTCGACCCCGAGCAACGGACATCGGTCGTGGCGCGCGCGTACGACATTGTGGATGCCGTCGAGGAATGGCAGATCCCGCGAGACGAGGCCGGCCTCGCGGCGTTTTTCTTCCGCAGCGACTTCCGTGACCATTACGGTCGGCACGGCGCGTCTCTGTCGGGCACCTACGCGGCATCGCGCAGGGCTACGCTGTCCGCGTCGGTCGCGCGCGAGCGCTGGCGATCCCGCGACGTTCGCGACGTCCTGACGGTATTCCGGAACGGAAAGGCATGGCGTCCGAACCCGGCGATGGATGAAGGTCTCTTTCGTATCGGCACCCTGGGGCTCGCGTACGACGACAGAAACGACCTGCGGCGCCCTGCGACTGGATGGTTGGTGAGATCCGAGTACGAGCTCGGTACCGGGGATACCGATTCGTTCGGCGCGACTTCAAGTCCGGCCCGCGGCGGCGCGCCCGCGAGGCGGTCCAGCTACGGGCGATTGTTCGTTGACGCGCGCAAATACTTCCGGCTTTCGCCGACAAAGCAGCTGAGCGGCCGTGTCGTGCTCGGAGGATGGATTCACGGCGACGAGCTGCCGCTTCAGCGCCGGCTTTCGGTGAGCGGAATCGGCGCGATCCCGGGGATCGACTTCAGGGAGCCATCGCTTGGCCCCGATGTCGGCCAGTGCAGCGCTTCTCCCGCGCCCGCAGGCGATCCAGCGCAATGCGAGCGGGCGCTCCTCGCGCAGGTCGAGTACAGGGTCGGCCTGCGATCGAGGCCCGGCAGCATCATCGGGCGCACCGTTCGGATTCGTTCCCGCGCATTCACGCTGAATCCTCAGCTCCTGGTCTTCGTCGACGCCGGGCGCGGCTGGCTGCTCGGCCCGCGGAGCAATGACGACGTCGCTGTCGGCGCTCCTGTCCAGCCTCCTGGTGACTCGCGAGATCTCGTGTATGGCGCTTCGACGATCCCGCCGCTCGGGACTTTTCGAACCGACATCGGAGTGGGCGTCGACCTCGGACTATTCGGGATATATGCGGCAAAGTCTCTTTCCGAGTCGGGCGAGCCGGTCAACATCTTTCTGCGCGCACGACGTCGGTTCTGATCAAGTGAACGCTCTGCCGCGGGTGGCGCTCACACTCATGATCGCGTCCGTGCCGGGCGTCGCGTTCGCGCAGGAGCCGGAGATCGAAGTGCTGCTGCCGGCCCCGGCCTCGCGAGCCACGGAAGCGCCGTTCACGCGGACCGCCGGACTGCTGCGCTCGCCGCCCATGAACGACCTCATGCGGAGCGGATTCCCCGCTCGCATCCGCTACAAGATCGAGCGGTGGGCGGTCGGCGGATGGGCGGACGATCTTCGCGCGACCAGAGAGTGGACTCTCATCGTTCGATACGATCAGCTGGGAGGAGTCTTCAAGGTCGTGCGCGTATTCAGGGAGACGACTACCCCGCTTGGCGAATCCGCGACAATAGCGGGGGCGGACTCCATAGTCGCGCGGCTGACCCGCACCCCGATGCCCCCGCCGCGTCGCGGCGAGCGATCGTACTACACGCTGGGGATCGAGCTGGAGATGCTCTCGCTGGGCGACCTGGACGAGCTCGAGAACTGGCTTAAGGGCGAGTTTCAGCCGGCGGTGCGCGGCGAGCGAAACCCCGGCACCGCGCTCACGCGCGGGATTCGAACGCTGGTGGTCAGGCTTCTTGGGGGCGAAAAGCGCAGGTATGAAGCCCGCTCTCCAACCTTCACACCGTAGTTGCCGCAGTCACTACCATCAGCTCAGCAGCGTCACCGGCTCGTGGCGCGGGTGCCTGTGCTCCAGATCCTCGAGATGGTGTAGCGTCTCCTCGCCATAGAACATCCTGATGTACCGGGCCTGGGTCGGAGTGAGGCGGCGCACTGCCCAGCTAAGATGAACGAAGTGCGGCTCCACCGGAGCGTGCAGCGGGTGCATGCCGATCTCGCTCGGCAGATGGTTGGCCTTGCGCGTGTTGCACGGGCTGCAGGCGGTGACGACGTTGGTCCAGTCGTTCGACCCGCCGCGTGAGATTGGCACGAGGTGATCGCGGGTCAGCGATTCCCGCGGCTTGAGCTCGAGCTGCATCTTGCCGCAGTACTGGCAGCGGTACCGGTCGCGCGCAAACAGAAACGTGTTGGTGACCTGGCGGCGGAACTTGCGGGGTACATGCACGAACTTGCGCAGCCGGATGACGACAGGGCGCGGCAGGCTCAGCCGCTCGGATCGCACATGGCGATCCGGATCGGCCTCGACGATTTCCGCCTTGCCGTCAATTACGAGCCGCAGCGCTCGCCTGAGCGGCACCATGGTCAAAGGCTCGAACGACGCGTTAAGAGCGAGACAACCCAGCACCACCATCTCCTCCGGGAGTTCGTGGCCTCAATATACGCTACGCGTAACTCTTTACAGTAGACGTTCCTGCACCCTCCGAGGGCACACTGCCTCGTTCAGGGACCGGCGTTCGCCACCCGTACCGATCGGGCAACTTCCCGCTGGCGATCCCCATGTACTGCTCCTGAATCGCGAGAGTCATAGGTCCAGGCCCGCCCGTTCCCACGGCGACACGGTCGACCGAGCGAATGGGTGTGATTTCCGCAGCGGTCCCCGTGAAGAAAAGCTCGTCGGCGATGTACAGCAGCTCGCGCGGCATCACCTGCTCAACGACTTCATGGCCGAGATCGCGCGCGATCCTCGCGACCGAATCGCGCGTGATGCCGTTAAGTATCCCGGCGCTGATCGGGCTGGTCATGAGCTTGCCGTCCCGCACGACGAACAGGTTCTCGCCGCTGCCTTCGGAGACGAACCCCTGGGAATCGAGCATGATCCCTTCGACGTATCCGTCGGTCCGTGCCTCCATTTTGGAGAGCTGGGAGCCGAGGTAGTTGCCGCCCGCCTTGGCGAGCGTCGGCACGGTTCCGGGGGCCGGGCGTCTCCAGCTCGAGACGCAAACGTCCACGCCGGCAGCGAGCGCGTCCTTCCCGAGGTACGTACCCCACTGCCAGGGGATGATGAACGTTTCCACCGGCAAGTCGAGCGGGAAAACGCCCATCTGCATTCCCGTCCGCATCGCGACAGGCCGCAGATAACAGTGCGGCAGGGAGTTCTCGGCCACCGTGGCGACACACGCTTCAATGAGTTCGTCGACCGAGTGCCGCATGGGCATCCGGTAGATGTGGCACGAATCCACGAACCGCTCCATGTGGTCGCGAAGCCGGAAGATCGCCGGGCCGTCCGGGGTCTCGTAGCAGCGAATCCCTTCGAAGACGCTCGACCCGTAGTGGACAACATGGCTGAGCACGTGAAGCGTGGCGTCCTGCCACGCGACCATCTTGCCGTCGCGCCAGATCTTGTGGTCGGGTGCGGAAGTCATCGGTGTGTTCCGTGCTTCAGTCAGAGAGTCGTCGCGGCGTCGTGCCACGCGCGAAGAGCGCGCCCGACGGTCGAGACGCGATCGGTCAGTCCATCATCGCCGCGAACCAGCGTTCCGTCGCGTACGAGCGGCGTGCCTGCGACGGCGACGAACCGGGCCGCCGCGCCGCCCAGCGAGAATATAGCCGCGGCAGTCGGGTCGCCGACAGGAAGCGCGGCGACGCCCAGGTCGAATACGGCGAAGTCCGCATCCTTTCCACGCTCGAGCGTCCCCACGCGGTCGTCCAGCCGAAGCGCCCGTGCGCCCCCAATGGTCGCGAGCTCCAGCGCCTGCGACGCCGGCACCGCGCTGGACGACCGCAACCGCGCCCGTTGCTGCAGGACCGCGGACCGCGCCTCCTCCAGAATGTGCATCCGGTTGTTGCTGGCCACCGAGTCCGAGCCGAGCCCGGTCGGGATACCGGCATCGAGAATGTCGGTCAGCGGCGCGACACCGTGCCCGAGCTTCGCGTTCGACACCGGACAGTGCGCGACCGCGCAGCCCCTCGCGGCCATGATTGCGATGTCCTCGTCGTCAACGTCCACGCAGTGTATCAGCAGCGTGTCGACTCCGAGCACACCGTGCGAGTCGAGCAGGGCGATCGGCGATCGCGCGCGCGCCGGAGTAGCGATTCCCCGCGCGGCGAGTCGCGCGGCGTGCCGGCCCGATCCGTGACACACGAGATCGCGCTCATCCGCGCCTTCGGCGATGTGCACCGCCACCGGCAGCCCGCGCTCCCGCGCGAACGCGGCGACGTCGGCGTACAGCTCGTCCGAAACAGTGTACGGCGCGTGCGGCGAGACTCCGACCCTCACGAGCGATCCGTCCCCCGCCACGGCCGTGCACGCGGCCAGCCGCGCGCGAAGATCGTCCATCGCCGGCAGCCGCCTATCGGGCGCGGGCCCAAATACTTCCTGGTACATGATTCCACGCACGCCCAACTCGACCATTGCCGGGAGGGCCACGCCGCTCGAGCATGTGTCCGCGAATGTGGTGATTCCTGCGAGCAACCCTTCCGCAATTCCATGCCTGGCGGAGTCGAGCAGCATGCTGTCGTCGAGAATGTCGTTGCGGCTCGCGCGAAGCCTGTCGATCCAGTCGGGAAACTCCAGCTCTTCGAGCAAGCCGCGCATGGCTGTCAGCTCGAGATGCGTGTGCGTGTTGACGAGCCCCGGCAGAAGAAATGCGTCTCCGAAATCGATCTCCTCGCCTTCGGGCGCATCGGCGGCCGGGCCGGCGTACTCTATGCGCGCGCCCGCTACGGCGAGCACACCGTCTTCGACGGGCGCGCCGCTGACCGGGATCAGCCAGCGCGCTCGGTACCGGATCACGGGATCGTGGGGCGAATCTCCGGAGCGGCCGGTCGCCGGGCACCCGGCAGCGTGTCGCGGGTCTGGCCGGGCCGCGGCACAGGCGACGCTCCCGGCTGCACGCGCGTCCCTGGGTCCGATGGAGGAACGGGCAGCGGACGTGGCGCCGGGTCGAAAGGCACGCCTCCGGTCGTGTCGTAATACGGCGTATAAACGGCGGGCATGCACTCGCGAGTCGGCTCGGTGCCGGAGACGAAGAACTCCGTCACGACCGGACCGCCGCCGCAGTAGGGCGAAGTCAGCAGGCCTGAGCGCAGATCGACTTCGCGCACGACAATCCCTGCCGGCCGCGGCCAGTCGGGCGGAGCCGGCTTGCGGCGATAGACTTCCTGCATGAACGCCGTCCACGCTGGCGCGGCGAGAGTTCCGCCCTGCGCATTCGCCTTGATCTTCCGCGGCCTGTCATAGCCCATCCACACGCCAGCCACGAGGTCGGCGGTATAGCCGACGAACCAAACGTCGTTGCCGTCGTTAGTCGTACCCGTCTTTCCGCCGGCGGGGTGCCGGAACCCCGAGCCCCATATGCCCGCCCCCGTTCCCCGCCGCACGACGTCCTTCATCATGTCAACCATCAGCCACGCTTCTTCTGCGGTCATCACCTGCGAGTGCGTGGGCGTCGGCTGCCAGAGGATCTCGCC
>JBPCJJ010000058.1:0-11230 GCA_051005405.1 Gemmatimonadaceae bacterium
TTCGGTGGTTCGAAAGCTTCAGGTGATCAAGTCGCGTGGCCGCGCTCCAATGCCCGGGCTTCACACGTTCAAGATTACCGGCGACGGACTCCAGATATACCCGCGGATCCCGGAGCAGACGAGCAACAGAATGCAGCAGAAGTACGCGCGGCTGAAGACCGGGATCCCCGAACTGGACGTGATGATGGGCGGCGGAGTCGTTGCCGGCGACGCGGTGATGCTCACCGGTCCGGCGGGCAGCGGCAAGTCCACCGTCGCCGCGCAATTCATGGCGACGGGGCTGGCCAAGGGGGAGCCCGGCGTGATCGCCATCTTCGAGGAATACCCGGAGGACTACCTCGCCCGGGCGTCCAAGCGAAATCCCCAGATCGGAAAGATGATCGAAGCCGGGAAGCTGGAGCTCATTTATCTGCGCCCGCTCGATCTCTCCGTAGATGAAACGCTCGCGGAGATCCTCGACGCCGCGGAACGCGTAGGTGCAAAGCGGGTGGTGATTGATTCGCTGTCCGGGTTCGAGGTCGCGCTCGCGCCAACGTTCCGCGAGGACTTCAGGGAATCGCTGTATCGCCTGGTCGGGACGTTGACCGCTACCGGCGTGACCGTCTTCATGACCGCGGAAGTCATCCACCCGTTCCCCAATGCCCCGTTTACGTCGGAAAAAGTGTCGTTCATCACCGACGAGATCATCATCCAGCGGTACGTCGAGCTCGAGGGGGAATTGCGGCGCGTGATGGCGGTGATCAAGATGCGCGGCAGCGACCACAGTCACGAGTTCCGGACCTACGATCTTACCGCAGACGGAGTGGTTGTCGGCGAGTCTCTCACGGAATACGACGGAATCATCACCGGCGTACCGACCCTGCGCGTTCAACCGCCCCGAACGAAACGGGACAAATAGGCATCCGATGACCCCGCGAGGCCGGTCAGGCGCGTCCGACGGAAGCGAAACGTCCATTCGGGAGGCGTTGCGCCGCTATACGGAGCATGTCGTGCTGCCATTCGCCATTACGCGCGGGGCAGGGCACAAGCTTGTGTACGCGAATTCCGCCTTTTGCATCCTCGCCGGCGTCAAAAGCGCCGATGCGCTGGGGCAGCCGATCGCCGACGTGCTTTCCGCGACCGAAGGCCGTACGCTGACCGGTATTCTCGATCGAGCGTTTCGCGATGCCACCGAGCTCGTGGACCAGCCCGTAGGCGTATCCTCTGAGCAAGGGGGGGGCTGGCAGTGCAGTGTGTGGCCGGTCGTCGATGGTGACTGTCGCGCTGAGGCGCTAGGCATTGAGATTCGCGAGCCCGCTCCACGGGACGACACTCTCGAGCTGCAGCGACAGGTTGCCGAGCAGATGCTGCTCGGCGCCTTGCGCGAGCGCGACCTCGCGGAAGATGCTAATGCCGCGCGACGCCGGGCAGCGTTCCTGGCCGAAGCCGGGCGGCTGCTTGCGGAATCCATGAACCAGGCCAGCACGTTCGCCGCGCTCGCGAAACTCGCGCTCCCAACGCTGGGCGCGTGGTGCATCATGGACATCCTCGGGGACGACGACGTAATCCAACGGCTCGGGATCTGCCACCCCGATCGGGGAAAGCAGAAGTTGGCGCAAGAGTTGGAGGGGAGATGGCGGCCGATGCCCGGCGATCCTTTTGGCGCGCCCGCGATGCTGCGCGACGCACGAACGTCCGCGATCACCGAGGATATCGAAGCGACACTTGCCGCGACGGCCCACAATCCCGAGGATTTGCAGATCATGCGCCAGCTGGGAATCGGATCCCTGCTCACGGTGCCGCTGGTCGCCCGTAAGAAGCTGCTTGGTGCCATCACTTTCGTGGGCGCTCAACATGGGCATAAGTACGGCGCGGAGGAGATCCAGCTCGCTGAGGACCTCGCGGCCCGCGGCGCGCTCGCGCTCGCCAACGCTCAGGCGTATGACCTCGCCTTGGTGCATCGGCGGAACGCGGAGAAGGCGAACCTGGTAAAGACGGAGTTCCTCGGCGCGATGAGCCACGAGCTGCGCACGCCGCTCAACGCGATAGGCGGTTACATCGATCTGCTCGACATGGGACTGCGCGGGCCGGTGACCGAGGAACAGCACGCGGATTTCGCGCGCGTGAAAAAAAACCAGCAGCACCTCGCGCTGCTGATCACGGAAATCCTCAACTTCGCGCGCTCCGGTGGCAGCCATGCCTCGTACGAGATCACCGACGTAAAAGCCTGCGAAGCAATGCAGCGCGCCGTCGAGCTGATCGAGCCGCTCTTTGCGCAAAAGGGTCTTTCCTTCGGCGGGATAAGCGGGGATTCGAGTATCGTCGCGCGGGGGCAAGCCGAGCGCGTGACTCAGATTCTGGTGAATCTTCTGTCCAACGCCATCAAGTTTACGCCCGCGGGCGGGCACATCCACGGAGATTGCGCAGCTTCGGGTGATATCGTCACGCTGCGGGTGAGCGATACGGGCGTGGGCATCGCAGCCGACAAGCGCGAGACCATCTTCGAGCCGTTCGTCCAGTTGAACCAGGCGCTCGCGGAGAGGGAGAGCGGAGTTGGGCTCGGGCTGGCGATAAGCCGCGATCTTGCGCGGGCGATGCACGGCGATCTCACAGTGGAAAGCGAAGTAGGGAACGGATCGCGCTTCACGCTGTCGCTTCCGCGGGCCGACGAGTTATCACAATACTGAGCGCTCCGGACCGAACGGAAGCGGCGGATTATTACTTCACCTACATCGACAAGGTCGTCGATAAGGACGTCCTGGCGGTCCTCGAAGCCCAACTCGACGACACACTCGCGCTCCTCGACGACTTCTCTGAAGCGCAATCACTGCATCGGTATGCGCCCGGGAAGTGGAGCGCCCGCGAGCTCATGTGCCACGTCAACGACACCGAGCGGCTGTTCGCGTTCCGCGCATTCTGGTTCGCGCGCGGCCTGGACAGTGCGTTGCCGAGCTTCGACGAGGATGCCGCGGTACCCATGGCGGGCGCAGACGAGCGATCGTGGGCCAGCCACATCGAGGAATTCCAGGCGGTCCGCGCGGCGACGCTGACTCTGTTCCGTAGTCTTCCGGACGATGCCTGGGCGCGGCGCGGGATAGCCAGCGGGAATCCGTTCACGGTTCGCGCGCTCGCGTACATCTGTGCCGGGCACGTCGCGCACCATGTTGAGGTGCTAAAGGATCGGTATCGATAGCTCCCGAACTATTCGCATCCGGCCGCACGCTTCGGGTCATGGATAAACGACTCTATGTCATCCATGACGGGCGCGCGACGGAGCCATGGCAACGCGAGCGCCACTACGATCTCGACGTGCCCGACGCCGGCGTATGAGACCGAGCGCGCGCAGCCACCACGCTCGCGGATGCGCGCTGCGAGTCGCGAAGAATTGATCGGAGCGACGGTCTCGTCTCCTGCCCCGTGCAGAAACAGTAGCGGCTGCTCGGTGGCGTCTATGTGACTAGCCGGGTACGTCATCGGCCATCCCTCGCGCGGTCCCATCAATGCCTGCACGTCGGGGTCGGTCCAACTGGTGTCGACCGGACCTGCCATGCTCACAGCGCCGCGCAGCACGTGCGCGGCCACCCCGGCCGATCTGAGATATTTCTCGTCGAGTGCCAGGAGTGCCGCGGTATGCGCGCCCGCGGAGTGGCCGACAACGAAAATGCGCGCGGTGTCTCCGTTGAATCTGTGAGCGTTGTCCACGCTCCAACGCACAGCCTGGGCTGCGTCCTCGACCCAGGCCGGGAATAGCGCGCCGGGGTACATGCGGTAATCCGGCACGATGACGACGATTCCGCGCCGGGTGAGCGCATTGCCGACCAGTCTGTACTCTTCCTTCGATCCGGTCTGCCAACGTCCGCCGTACAGGAACACGACGACAGGAGAGCGCCGCCGGTCATCGCGTGGGCGGTACACGTCCAGCCGATTGTGCTCGTTCCCACCGTAGGCAATCCCCTTCGTAAGCACGAAGTGATCGCCGAGCAGAAGCGTCTCGGCCGCACGCCGCGGGGAGCACGCCGATGTCAGAGCGCCGAGCGCGAAGACACCCGCGCTCAGCGTAAATCGGACCGTCAACTTCTCAGCGCTGGCAGGGTCTCGCCTCTGGGGATGAACCGCAACGCGACGCCGTTGTTGCAGTATCGCTTGCCGGTAGGCGCGGGGCCGTCGTCGAAGATGTGGCCCTGGTGTCCGCCGCACCGCGCGCAGTGATACTCGGTGCGCGGGAAGACGAGCTGAAAGTCGCGCTTGGTGCCGAGCCGTCCAGCGATCGGGGTGTGAAAGCTGGGCCACCCCGTGCGACTGTCATACTTGTTGGCGGCCAGGAAGAGGGGCAGGTAGCATGCGGCGCAGATGAACGTGCCGGGGCGCTTCTCCCGGTCGAGCGGGCTGCTCCCGGGCCGTTCGGTGTGCTCCTCGAACAGCACCTTGTACTGCTGCTCGGTCAGAACCCTGCGCCATTCACGGTGTGGCTTGTTGAGCTTGCGGATCTGATCCGAGCCAGGATCCCGATCTGTTCCCGTCGCGAGGCTCCCGTCTGCATCGAACATGCTGAAAGCAGCTGTGGGCAAGACCGCGAGTGGTGCGATCACGCTCAGGAAACGTCGACGTTGCATGGGTATACTCCGCTGAGCGACGAGCGACGCCGCAAGGATTCCAGATGCTGTTCATACCCCGCCTCCCCCCGAACGCTTCGCCGGAGGGCCTCGACGGATGGGCGAAGGGAGCGACCACAGTTGTTAAAGGGGTTCCGCTTGGCTCGGTCCACCGCAACCTTTAAATCATGGTTTCGCTGCTCGACATCATCGGCCCGGTAATGGTCGGACCCTCCTCCTCGCACACCGCGGGTGCGTGCCGTCTCGGACTTCTCGGTCGCGGCCTGGTGAGCGGTACTCCAGAGAAGGCGGTGCTGGAGTTGCACGGCTCATTCGCGCGAACCGGCGAGGGCCACGGGACGGACAAAGCGCTCGCCGGCGGGCTGCTCGGCTTCAGGCCCGATGACGAGCGGATCCGAACCGCGCTCGAGATCGCGGAGAAGGAAGGGCTGGAGTACAGGTTCGAGAAGACGGCGCTCGGTGACGACGCCCACCCAAACACAGTGCGCATGACGCTCGACCATGGCGACGTGCACGCCACGCTGACCGGTGCATCGCTCGGCGCGGGACGCGTGCTCGTGACCGAGATCGACGGTTACCCGGTTGAGGTCACCGGGAGCTTCCATACTATAGTAATGATCGCCGAGGACATTCCTGGCTCGATCGCCCGCATTACCGGGATCCTGGCGGACCACAAGATCAACATCGCCACTTTGCGGCTTACGCGGAAGCAGCGCGGTGGCGACGCGTTCATCGTGATCGAGTGCGACGAGTCGCCGGGTGAAGGTGTGCGGGACGAAATTCGCGGGCTGGAGTGGGTGAGGTGGGCGAGACGGCTGGACAAGGTCGCGGCGTGATAACGGCCCTGAGTGCTGCGCGCTGCGCCGGGGTAGCGAATGTATAAGTCGCTCGCGGACGCCATTCGAGACGCGGAGGCGACGGGCCGTACGCTGTCGCAGGCGGCGCTGGATGCCGAGTCCGCAGATCAGGGGCGCACCGTCGAGGATATTCGCGGCGTGCTCGGTCGCGCGCTCGCAGTCATGCGGGGCGCGATCGACCAGGGGATGGTGGGCGATTTATACTCCGCGTCGGGACTCGTGGGCGGGGATGCGGCGAAGCTCAGGCTGGGACCGGCCGGGCCGCTGGCCGGGACGCCGTTCAGGGACGTGCTCGCGCGCGCTCTCGCCGTACAGGAAGTCAACGCGGCGATGGGAGTGATCGTTGCCGCTCCGACGGCCGGAGGCGCGGGAGTGCTGCCCGCGGTGCTCACCGGCCTCGCGGCGAGCAACGAGTTCGGCGACGAGAAGCTGGTGGACGCGCTCGCGGCTGCGGGGCTGATCGGCGCGGTCATCGCTGAGCGCGCATCGCTTTCGGGCGCGGAGGGCGGATGCCAGGCCGAGACCGGCGCCGGCGCGGCGATGGCCGCGGGCTCGGCGACGGAAATGCTTGGCGGAACGCCTTCGCAGGCAGGGCACGCGATCGCGCTGACCATGCAGGGGATGCTCGGGCTGGTGTGCGACCCGCTCGGCGGACTGGTAGAGCTGCCGTGCGTTTTCCGGAACGCCACGGGGGCGGCGATCGCCCTGGCCGGTATTGAAATGGCGCTCGCGGGAGTTACCTTCGCCATCCCCGTCGATGAGGTTATCGATGTGATGGGGGAGATCGGCCGGGAGATGGACGTCCGATACAGGGAGACGGCGGGCGGGGGACTGGCGGCAACTCCGACCGGACGCCGGCTGGCGAAAGAGCGGTTATATCAGATCAAGAGGGGTGGGTGAACGGCGCAGCGTGGTTTCTCCCAGCACCTGAAACCCACGTAAGTTTATACACGTAGCGCATATATACTCCGAGAGACCTATGGGAATCTTCGATAGAATAGTCCAATTGTGGCGCGCGACGATCAACGACTTCATCTCTCAGGCCGAAGAGCCGGAGAAGATGTTGACGCAGATCATTTCCGACATGCGCACGCAGCTCGTGCGCGCCAAGCAGCAGGTCGCGGCCGCTATCGCCGACGAGAAGCGTCTCGAGGATCAGGCGCGTCTGGAGCTCAAGCAGGCTGAGGACTGGGAGCGTCGCGCGATGCTCGCCGTGAAGGAAAATCGCGACGACCTTGCCAAGCAGGCGCTGGTCCGCCGCGCGGAGCACGTCTCGCGCGGGCAGCAGATGCAGATCACGTGGGAGGCGCACAAGCAGGAGACGGAGCGCCTCAAGAACTCGCTGCGCGAGTTGAACGACAACATCGAAGAAGCGAACAGGAAGAAGAATCTCCTGCTCGCCAAGCAGCGGCGCGCGATGGCGACCAAGCGCATCGCCGACACGATGTCGCGCATCTCCGAGAAGTCCGCGTTCGAAGCGTTCGCGAGGATGGAAGAGAAGATCGACCAGAACGACCGCCAGGTGCGCGCGTCGGTGGAGATCGACGAAGAGTTCTCCGGCGACCAGCTCGCGAAGGAGTTCAATCGCCTCGAGAGCGGCGCCACGTCGGAGACTGCCGATCTCCAGCTGATGGAGCTCAAGGGCAGGATGGGGCTGCTTCCATCGGGAGCGCCCGCGGCGTCAAAGCAGCTAGGCACGGGAACGAAAGGTGACGCGTTGACTGAGGCCGAGCTGTCGCCGGAGGGTAAGAAGGCGCTTTGACTTCTCCCGCCGCGGCTGCCTCTCAGCAGCCGAAGGGACGTTTTGCTCCAATACTGACCGCGGTCGTTCTCACAGTCCTGCTGCTTTGGCTGCTGGGAGTGGCCGCGGACGTGTTTCTGCTCCTGTTCATCGCGGTCATCCTGTCGCTGTACCTGGGATCCGTCACCGATTTTCTCGTGAGGCGCGGACACCTCCCCCGGAGCATCGCCTTCGCGCTCGCGCTCGGGTCCACGCTCTTTGCGATCGTCGGACTATTCTGGCTCCTGGTGCCGCCGGTCACCGAGCAGACGCGGCAGCTCATTCAGGTGCTGCCCACCTACATCGATACGTGGGAAGGCGGGATAGACAGGTTCATGGCGCGCTTTCCTGCGGCGCAGGATTTCTGGAAGCCCGGCGAGCACCGCGCAACGCAGGCCGTGTATACCCAGCTTTCGGGCTGGTTCGCCGACCTCGCGCCGAAGGTATTCTCGCTGGTACACGTCTTCATCAGCATCTTCTCGGTCGCGGTGATGGCGATATACCTGACGCTGCACCCGGGCATCTACCGGGAGTGGCTGATCGCCCTCTTCCCACCGCTGCACCGCGATCTCGTGCGCGACGTCCTGCGCGATCTGGCGGACACGCTTCGCGCATATATCACGGGACAACTGTTCGCGATGTTCGTGCTGGGCGCGATGACTGCATTCGGGCTCTGGCTGCTCGGCGTGCCGTACTGGCTGACGTTCGGAGTTTTCACCGGCGCCGTCGCCATCATCCCGTTCTTCGGCACGCTCATCTCTACGGCTCTGCCGGCGCTGTTCGTGCTGGGCGGCCCGGGCGGTGTCACCAAAGCGATGTGGGTGGTGCTCCTCGGCGTGGCCATTCACGTGTTTGAATCCAACATCGTTCAGCCGCTGGTGATGGCCAGGAAAGTGGAGCTCCCGCCGGTGCTGACGATCATGTCGGTGCTCGTGGTGGCGAAGCTCCTTGGCCCCGTCGGCCTCGTGGTGGCGGTGCCGATGCTGGCTACGCTGATGGTCGTGGTTCGCCGCATCCTGATCAACCGCATCTACGAGGGCAAGGGATTCCGCCGGGCAACACGCGACGTCGCGCTCATGCTGCGCGTGCCCGCCCCCGAGGGCGGTGTGCTCGTCCCCGCCGGCGCACCCGTCGACGTCATCGCTCTGCGCGAAAAGTCGTCAGTCCGTTCGGCGCCCGCGTAGCTGTCTGCCGGCCCGGCATCAGCCGCCGTTCAGCGCGGTGCGGAAAGAATGTCAGGCGAACCTCGCGCAGAGCTGACGCCGGATGGCGCTTCGTCAGCCCCTGCCCACCTTCACGACCGCGCAAGGATGCGGAGAAACGGACGGCCTGCGTTGACCGACGACACTGCCAGCGGGTAGCTTCACGCGCAATGACGCAGATGCGACTGTACAACACGATGAGCAGGCGGGTCGAGGAGTTCGCGCCCGCGGACGGGCGCACGGCGCGGCTGTACACGTGCGGGCCGACGGTTTACAACCCTGCCCATCTCGGAAACTTTCGCACGTTCCTGTTCGAGGATTTGTTGCGGCGCGTGCTGCGGCTCGCCGGCTACGAAGTGCACCAGGCGATGAACCTCACCGATGTCGACGACAAGATCATCAAGCGCGCCGCGGAGCAGGGCGCGACCATCGCCGAGCTCACGGAGCCCGTCGTGGGGACGTTCCACGAGGACAGGAAGTATCTGCGCATCGAGGACGCCGAGATATATCCGAAGGCGACCGATCACATAGCGGAGATGATCGCGCTGGTCGAGTCGCTGGTGAGCCGCTCGCTCGCGTATCAGGCCGAGGATGGTTCCGTGTACTTCGCGATCGGGAAGTTCGACGGGTACGGCAGGCTCTCGCGTCTCGATACGCGCGAGATCCGCGCGGGCGCGCGCGTCGCGCAGGACGATTACACGAAGGAGAACGCGCAGGATTTCGCGCTCTGGAAGGCGGCGAAGCCCGAGGACGAGGCGGCCGCTGCGGCGTGGGACTCTCCGTGGGGAAGAGGCCGGCCAGGCTGGCACCTCGAGTGCTCCGCGATGGCCATGAAGTATCTCGGCGAGACGATGGATATCCATTGCGGCGGCGTCGATCTCGTCTTTCCGCATCATGAGGACGAGATCGCGCAGTCGGAGGGCGCGACCGGGGTGGAGTTCGCGCGGTTCTGGTGTCACGGCGAGTTCCTGCTGACGGACGGGTCGAAGATGGCGAAGCGCGTCGGCAACGTCGCGACGGTCGCGGATCTGCGCGAACAGAACGTGTCCGCGGCGGCGTTCAGGCACTTCGTATTCTCGACGCACTATCGCAAGCAGCTCAATCTTTCCGGCGACGCGCTCGAGGCTTCGATCGAAGGGGTACGGCGCGTCCGGGATTTTGCGGAGCGGCTCGGCGCGGCCACCGGTGGCACGCCGGAGCTGGCAGCGGCGGCGACGGATCTCGTGCGCGACGCTGAAGCGGCTCTGTTCGACGACCTGAACGCGCCCGCCGCGCTCGGCGCGCTCTTCACTTTCATCAGACGAGCGAACGCGGAGCTGGACCGGCGCGGGGGCGACATGCCTGCCCTGGAGTCTGCGCGCGACGCGTTCGCGCGGATCGACGGCGTGCTCGACATCGTGCCGGACGCGCAGGCAGCCGACGACGACCTCACGTCCTGGGTCGAGGAACGCCTGGCCGCGCGCAAGGACGCGCGCGGACGGCGCGACTTTGCCAGCGCCGACGCGATCCGTGCGGAGGTCGAAGCGCGTGGCATCGCGATCGAGGACGGACCATGGGGCACGCGGTGGAAGGTCGCGCGATGACTTCGCCACGGCCCGTTGCATCGCGGCCGGAACCCGTTAAATGTTGAACTCATGAGACGTGACCTCCTGCTTCTTTCGTACGCCCTGGTGTTCGCGGTCGCCGCTGGCATCACGTACCTGAACAACGACAACCTGCAAGCGAGCGCTGGACTGGTTTTCACCGGCACGTTCCTGCTGTCGTGGGCGGCGCCGAAGCGCTTTCTGATGTTCGTTCTCACGATAGGAAGCTCGGTGCTTCTCGCGAATCTTTACGCCAGGTCGAACCAGCTCAGCGTTCCGGCGCCTCCTGGCGGGATCGCCGAAACGTTTCTGGCGTTCATCCCGGCGGTGGTGGCCGGGATCGGCGGCATGATCATCGGCGGCGGGGTTTCCAGGCTGCCCGACAAGCTCGGCCGGCCAGCTGACCTGGCCGCGGCAGCCAGATTGGAGGCGACGGCCGACATGGAGGGCTCGGGTGCCGAGCCGTACGACGCTGCCCGCGCCGCCCGCGAGGCCCAGAAGCCGGATTTGGCTCCTCCCGGGACCATTTCCGGCCTCCCGAACACCCCCAGTCAGTAGCCTCGGCCGTTTGCTTGACTAGGGGACGTAAATCCCTTATTCTTCAAGGCTTGCGCAGAATCGCTGTATGCTGACGTAGCTCAATTGGCAGAGCAGCTGATTTGTAATCAGCAGGTTGCGAGTTCGATTCTCGCCGTCAGCTCTTTCGGGGCGGACGGCGCGATTGTTTGCGGGGGGTGTTGGGTTGGTGCTTGGCGCCGTGCCGGCAACACGAAGCGCAGTGGTCTTCTGCTCCGCGAATTGCGTATCGGAGATTGCTGCAGGATGCGGTGGGGTACCTAAGTGGCCAACGGGAGCAGACTGTAAATCTGCCGGCGCAAGCCTTCGAAGGTTCGAATCCTTCCCCCACCATTGGTGAAGCGCTGTTGGTTTTTGGGAATGCACTTGAACGGAGCTGTGAACTGTTATCCGCGGGAGTAGCTCAGTTGGTAGAGCGCTAGCCTTCCAAGCTTGATGTCGCGGGTTCGAGTCCCGTCTCCCGCTCTTGAACGCACGGCGCTGTTGGCTGTTAGCTGTTGGTCAGGGCACCACGAATCTTGTCGCACGGCATCACCCGCTCGCGTAGCTCAGTCGGTAGAGCACACCCTTGGTAAGGGTGAGGTCATCGGTTCAATCCCGATCGCGAGCTTTGTAGCTGTTGACAACTGCACCAGAAAAA
>JBPCJJ010000059.1:0-32017 GCA_051005405.1 Gemmatimonadaceae bacterium
GTGATTTTGGAGCGCGCGTTTCCTTTGGCTCTGTCTTGCCCTGGCGAGCGTGGTGCGTTGCCCGTTGTTCTGTCGTTACTTTTTCCCGTTCCACAAACCCGATTACGCCCCAACGCGAAACGCTCGAACGGGCAACGCACGACGCTAGCCTGCTCGGAACAATGCCGGCAAGGCAAGCCTAGCCGCTAAAACCGATCACTCATTACCCCGAGTCCAACACCTTCCTCTTGAGCCCGCACAACATCCGCCGGGTATCAACCACCTCCCCGCTCAACGCCTGTCCCTCCACGAGGTCCATCACCCCGTAGTCGGTCGCGAGCTTTAGTTGATACTCAAGCTCCGTCGTGGACTTGATACTGATGTCCAGAAATCGCGCCAACTCCCTTGGCGTGCTCGCCCCGCAGCCTTCGACGATGTTGAACGGAATCGACTCGGCGCTCGTCGTGATCTGGTTTCGAAGCGAGGCGTAACCGGTGCGAGGCAGGCGATTCGCCGTTCGCCTGACGGCAAGGGCCAGCTCGTGAGCTTTGCGCCAGACGCGGAGCTTGCGGTAGTCCTGCATTCCGCAAATGCAAAACGACTCGATGCCGGGTCGTGACATCCAAGCGCTTGCTACCAAAGCTTTGTCTTGCTGTGGCTAGCGTAGTGCGTTGCCCGTTGTTCCGTCGTTTGGTCTTCCCGTTTCAAAAACCCGATTGCGCCCCAACGCGAAACGCTCGAACGGGCAACGCATCACGCTAGCCGGGGCAATCCGATGCTGAGCGGCTAGCCTAATAGATTCCCATGATGTTCCGCTTCGATCTAACCGCAACTGCGGGTCGAGGACGAGCCGCGGTTTTCTCTACCCCTCACGGCCCCGTCGAAACCCCGGCCTTCATGCCGGTCGGCACCCAGGCAACGGTCAAATCGCTCGACCCCACGGAACTCAAAACCGCGGGCGTCAGCATGTTGCTCGCCAATGCGTACCATCTCCACCTCCGTCCCGGCGATGAGCTCGTGCGCGACATGGGCGGGCTGCACGAGTTCATGCGCTGGGATGGCCCGATCCTCACCGACTCCGGCGGGTTCCAGGTCTTCTCGCTCGCGAAGCTGTGCACCGTGACAGAGGACGGCGTCGAGTTCCGCAGCCACATCGACGGCTCCACCCGGCGCTTTACTCCCGAGTCGGTCATGGCGATCGAGCGCAACCTTGCGGCCGACGTGATAATGCAGTTCGACCACGTCATCCCCGGCCAGTCGGACTCCGCAACCTCGCGCGACGCGAGCGAGCGTAGCCTCCGCTGGCTCGCGCGCTGCAGAACAGAGCACGAGCGACTCGCACACCAAGCTCCGGATCAGGAGCAAGCGCTCTTCCCGATCGTCCAGGGAGGAATCCACCCCGACCTGCGGCGGGAAGCCGCCACCGCCATCACCGAAATGGGCGACTGGCATGGCTTCGGCATCGGCGGACTCTCAGTGGGAGAAGAGAAACCGGCGATGTACGAGATGCTGGAGGTGGTCGACGAAGCCTTGCCGCATGACGGGCCCCGCTATCTGATGGGCGTCGGCTTCCCCGAGGATCTGATCGAGGGCGTTCGCCGGGGGGTCGACCTGTTCGACTGCGTCGCGCCCACGCGGATGGGGCGGAACGGAACGGCATTCGTTCCCGGCGGCCGGATCAACGTCCGCAACGCAGAACTGCGCGCCGACAACCGCCCGCTCGACGACAGTTGCACCTGCCCAACCTGTGTCCGGTTCAGCCGCGCGTACCTGCGCCACCTTTTTACGGCCGACGAGATGCTCGGTCCCCGGCTTCTCTCGCTGCACAATGTACATTTTCTTGTGCAGCTCATGCGCACAGCGCGCGAGACCATTCAGGACGGTACGTTCTCCGCCTGGAGCACCGACTGGCTCCTGCGGCACAACCCGGCGAAAGCCGCTTCACCAACGCACTTCCATCCCCAGACAGGGACCAACGCACTATGACTTCCATCACGTTCTCCGCGCTGGCTATCTTCGCGCCCGCCGGAGGCAATCCGCTTCTCGGGCCGCTGTTCATGTACGGCGCGATTTTCGTAATCTTCTATTTCGTCCTCATCCGCCCCGGGCAGAGGCAGCGGAAAGCGCACGAGGCGCTCATCAAGGCGCTCAAGAAGGGCGACGAAGTCGTGACAGCCGGAGGGGTCGTCGGTGAGGTCCTCCACATCAAGGAAACGGTGACCGAGGGAACGCCGGTGCCGGCGATGGAAGACCGCATCACGATCCGCTCCGGTGAATCCAAACTGGTCATCGAGCGCGGTCGCATCACCCGCGTCGTTCGTCCGGTGACAGCGGGATCCTGACAGGCGTGAAAACGCTCGACATCCGTGTGCTCGGCGATCCGATCCTCCGCATGGATACGGATCCGGTCGTGGCAGTCACCGACGACCTCAAGCGGCTGATCGACGACATGTTCACCACCATGTATGCAGCCGAAGGGATCGGACTCGCGGCGCCGCAGGTCGGACGCACAGAGCGGCTCGCGGTAGTCGATGTGGAAGGCGCACGGTACGCGCTTATCAACCCCGAGATCATCTCGCGCGACGGCTCAGCGCGCGCCGAGGAAGGGTGCCTGTCCATTCCCGAAGTGTTCGGCGAAGTCGAGCGGTCCCAGCGAATCACCGTGCGCGCGCTGGATGCCGACGGCAGCCCGTTCGAGCTGGCGGCGAGCGAGCTCCTCGCTCGCGCTATCCAGCATGAGATCGACCACCTGCACGGCAAGCTCTTTCTTGATTACCTGAGCGTCTTCAAGCGCCGCTCAGCTTTGTCCCAATGGGAAAAGCTCAAGACGGATTATCCGGGGCTCATCCGGAAAGTCATCCCCGGCGCGGAGCAAAAGCCGCGAAGCTCCGAGCATACGACAACGTCCGCCGGCGAAGTCTGAGTGAGAGTTCTGTTCTGGGGGACACCTGATTTCGCGGTCACGCCGCTCGCCGCGCTGCTGGGCGAAGGGGTCGACATCATTGGAGTCGTCACGCAGCCGGACAAGCCGCAGGGGCGCTCGCGCTCGACCGTCGTTGCTTCCCCCGTGAAAGCGCTCGCGCTGCGCGAGGAGATTCCCGTATTGCAGCCGATGAGGGCGCGCGACCAGGAGTTCATCGAGGAGATTCGGAAGCTGGAGCCGGACATCTCCGTAGTCGTCGCGTACGGGCAGATCCTGGCGAAGGAAGTCATCGACCTGCCGAAGCATGGCACGCTCAACATTCACGCTTCTCTTCTACCTGCGCTGCGCGGCGCTGCGCCGATCCAGGGCGCTATCCTCGCGGGATTCGCCGAAACGGGCATCTCGATCATGCAGATGGTTCCCGCGCTCGACGCCGGTCCGGTGCTGCATCAGGTAAGCACGCCGATCGGACCGGACGAGACCTACGGCGAGCTGGCGATGCGGCTCTCCGAGCTCGGAGCGCTCGCGATCGTTCAGGCGCTCGCACTCATGTCCGCCGGAGCCGCAACGCCAAGGGAGCAGGATCCGACAGTGGTCACTCTCGCGCCGAAGATCACCCGCGACTCGGCGCGAGTCGACTGGACCCGGGATGCGGTGCAGGTATCGAGGGGAATTCGCGCGTACGATCCCCGTCCCGCCGCGTTCACGACGGCGGGCGGCGCGGAGATCAAGCTCTTTCATCCGTCGCTCGCGGATGGTCTCTCAGGGAATCCCGGCCAGGTTCTCGAAGCGGAGGACGAGCTCGTCGTGGCGTGCGGCGACGGTGCGGTGAGAATCTCCGAGGTTCAGCCCGCCGGCCGGCGGCGCATGGCGGCGGGCGATTGGACGCGCGGGCGAGCGGTCGCGACCGGTGACATCCTCGGCTGAAGCAACGGCCTGGCGCGTTCCCGTCGTCCACGCCATCACCAACGACGACAAGCTCCTCGGCGCCGCGTTCCACGCGAATGCGATCGCGGTGATGGCCGCGCTCGGCGCGCTCGGCGCGATCCACGTGCGTTCGCGCTGGCTCACAGATCGTCGCCTGCTGGACATCACCGCGTCGCTCGTCGATGCGGCACGAGAGACCGGATGCTTCATCGTCGTGAACGGCCGCGCGGACATCGCGCTCGCGGCCGGGGCGCAAGCGGTCCAGCTCACCTCGCGCTCCGCGGGAGTCAGCGACGTTCGGGGGATGGCGCCGTCGCTCCGGATCGGAAGCAGCGTTCACAGCGCCGCCGAGGCGAGGGACGCCGGCGTGTTCGGCGCCGACTGGTGTGTGGCGGGCCATGTGTTCGACTCGGAATCGCACGACGGCGAGCCGGGGCGGGGGCTCAGCTTTGTGCGGGCTTGCGCGGAAGCCACGGAGATCCCCGTGATCGCGATAGGCGGCGCGCTGCCGGGGCACGTCAGGGAGCTGGTGGCAGCCGGTGCCCGGGGCGTCGCGAGCATCAGCGGAGTCTGGGACGACCCGAATCCCGGTGAGGCAGCCGGTCGCTATCTTTCAGAGTATGTCGCAGCAGAGCGTCGCGAATGAAACGGTCTCCCTGACCGTAAACGGCGAACAGCGAGATCTCCCCGCCGGATCGAGCGTCGCGGACTTGCTCCAATCCCACAACCTCGACCCGCGCCTCGTGGTAGTGGAGCACAACCGGCTGGTCCTGCGCGACCGCGCCGCCTACCCGAGCATCACGATCAATGATGGCGACGCGATCGAGATCGTGCACTTCGTGGGCGGCGGATGACTGGCGGAACCCTCGCGGCGCTCGCGGCGCTCGCGACGCACGATGTGCCGTTCGAGATCGCCGGCCGCGAGTTCCGGTCGAGGCTCATGGTCGGCACGGGCAAGTACCGGTCGAACGAAGAAATGTCCGCCGCGATAGAGGCGTCGGGCTCGGAGGTAGTAACCGTCGCCGTGAGGCGCGTCGATCTCGATCGCGCCAACGACGAAAGCATGCTTCGCCATCTAGACCCGGATCAGTATTTTCTGCTGGCCAACACCGCCGGGTGCTACTCCGCTGAAGAGGCCGTTCGGTACGCGCGTCTCGCGCGCGCTGCCGGGTTCAACGAATGGATCAAGCTCGAGGTCATCGGCGATGAGGAGACATTGCTCCCGGACGTGGCGGGGCTTCTCGAAGCGACGAAGGTTCTCGTGGGCGAGGGGTTCAAGGTGATGGCGTACACGAACGAGGACCTGATCACCGCGCTGCGGCTGGAAGAGGCGGGCGCGGTAGCCGTTATGCCGCTCGCGTCCCCGATTGGATCCGGGCTGGGGCTCCTCAACCCACAGGCGATCCGCACGATCAAGCGCCGGCTAACCGTGCCCGTGATCGTCGACGCCGGAGTGGGATGCGCGACCGATGCGTGCGCGGCCATGGAGCAGGGCGTGGACGGAATCCTGATGAACACCGGGATCGCTGCCGCGTCCGACCCGGTGCGCATGGCGCATGCGATGAAGCTCGCGGTCGAAGCCGGCAGGGCGTCGTTCCTCGCCGGCAGAATGCCGAAGCGCGAGACTGCGATGCCCTCCTCGCCGCTCGAAGGGATGCTCGACTGATGGAGTCGCGAGCCGGAGTTCAGTTCGCGGCCCGAGGGGGAGTCACGGATGCGCGCGTGGTCGCCGCGGAGGTGTGCGGAGACATTCGAAACGGCGAGATGCTCGATTCGTCGTTCGAGCGCCGCGCGGGCGCGCTCGATTCGCGCGACAGGCGGTGGACGCAGGAGCTCGTGTACGGAATGCTCAGGCGACGCGCGCGCCTCGACGCCATCCTGTCGTCGCGCGTGCGGGGCGGCCTCGCCCGCCTGGATCCTGATCTGGTCGATCTTCTCCGCCTGGGCGTGGACCAGCTCCTGTACATGGGCAGCGTGCCCGCGTACGCAGCCATCGCGCAAACCGTCGAGCTGGCGAAGCGCAGGCACGGGATCGGCGCGAGCAAGCTCGCCAACGCCGTGCTCCGGCGCGTGGACCGCGAGCGCGAAGATCTCGCGGTACAGATCGACGGCGACGAGGTGGACCAGCTCTCTCTCGAGTACTCACACCCCCGGTGGATCGTAGCGCGCTGGCTCGAGCGTTTCGGGCGGAGCGAGACCGTCTCGCTGCTCAAAGCGAACAACACCGAGCCCCCGCTGATCGCGCGGCCCTACGGAATCGTCCGAGAGCAGCTCGAGGCGACTCTGGAAGCTGCCGGCGTCACGGTCGTCGACGCGCCGCTCGTATCGGACAGCATCGAGCTGCAGGGCGCTCCCGCTCTCGCCGAGCTGGGCGCGTACAAGCAGGGGCTCTTCTTCATCCAGGATCCAGCGTCCACGCTGGTGTCGCGGTACGCCGCGATTTCGCCGGGCGTCATCGTCGCGGACCTTTGCGCGGCCCCGGGCGGCAAGTCGCTGGAGATGACCCGCGTGGCCGGCGCTGTCGTCGCGAGCGATAGGTCGCAGGGTCGGCTGCAGCGCGTGATCGCCAACGTCAAGCGCCTCGACGCGCGCGATCTGCTCGCTTTCGTCGGTGACGCGCGATACCCCGCGATCAGGCCCGTGGACGTGGTGTTGATCGACGTCCCGTGCACGGGCACCGGGACTTTCCGCCGCCACCCCGACGCGCGGTGGAGACTTCGTCCCTCGGACCTCGCGGTCATGACCAACCTGCAGCGCGCCATCTGTCGCGGCGCGGCGCGGACAGTCGCGCCCGGCGGCCTGCTGATCTACAGCACCTGTTCGCTCGAGCCGGAGGAGAACGACGAGCAGATCGCGACCTTCCTGAAAGAGCACCCGACTTTTGTCCTCGAGCCCCCGCCCGCAGGCGAGGTATCCACGGACGTTCTGAGCGACGGGTTCCTTCGCGTGCTGCCGCACCGGCACGGCACCGACGGCGCTTTCGCAGCGCGACTCAGAAGGGCTCGCTAGTGAATTTGCGCGCTGCTCCGCGCAGCGCTTTTCCGTACCTGCTCACCGCTGCCGCCGGGTTTCTGCTCGCGTACGTCCTGATTTTCCTCTTCGCGTTCCCCGCGGAGGTGATTCCCGACGACGCGGACGTCCCCAACGTCGTCGGCCTCATGTACTCTGACGCCGCGCAGCGAATCGAAAGGGCCGGTTTCCAGACCGTCCAGGGCGAGTCTCGTTTTCACCCCCGCGCGCCCGAAGGCACCGTCCTGCAGCAGGATCCGCCCGCCGAGAGCAGCCAGAAACGCGGGATCGACGTGAGGCTCGCGGTGAGCGCGGGCCAACGCAGTGCGCCAGTCCCAGAGGTCACCGGGCTCTCCGAGCAACAGGCGCGCGTGTCGATCGCAAACGCGGGCTTCGGGCTGGGCACCGTGCGGCGTGAAGCGAGCGATCAGCCGCGCGGGTCGATCATCGCGAGCACACCCCCCTCCGGTGAAGTGCTGCAGTTGCCGGCCGCGGTGGACATCGTGGTGAGCGACGGACCGGCGATCGTGATCGCTCCTGATCTCGTCGGCAGGACGTTGCCCGACGCACGCTCGATGCTCGAGCAGATCGGCCTCCGCATCGGCGGCGTCGGACGCGATACGAGCTCATTTCAGCCCGAGAACACGATCCTCTCGCAGTCACCACCCGCTGGCCAGGCTGTTTCCGCCGGCGGACGAATCAACGTCACCGTATCGACATTCCCGCCGGTCGCTCCGCTTTACGTTCCGCCGCGCCGGGACTCGCAATGAGCGTTAGGATCGCACCCTCGATTCTCAGCGCGGACTTCGCCCGGCTCGGCGATGAGATCGCGATGTGCGAAGCCGGCGGGGCTGACTGGATCCACATCGACGTCATGGACGGCCATTTCGTTCCGAATCTTACCTTCGGAGTGAAAGTCATCGAGACAGTCCGCAAGCTCACGCAGCTGCCGCTCGACGTTCATCTCATGGTGCTCGAGCCCGAGAAGTATTTCGACAGCTTCGCGAAGGCGGGCGCGACCACGATGACGATCCACGTCGAGACCGCGCCGCACTTGCACCGGCAACTCATGCGCATCAGGGAGCTCGGCTGCCGCGCGGGAGCTGTGATGAATCCAGCGACCCCGGTGGAGACCCTATCCGATGTCATCCCGGATCTCGACCTGCTCCTGATCATGTCCGTGAATCCCGGCTTCTCCGCGCAGAGCTTCATTCCGGCTTCGCTCGGAAAGATCGCGCGCGCGAGGGAGATGCTGGACGCGGCCCGAAGCGCCGCCGACCTCGAGGTGGACGGGGGCGTGGGCAGAGAAACCATTCGCGACGCGTGGCGCGCAGGCGCAGATACGTTCGTCGCGGGAAACGCGATCTTCGGAGCGAAGGATCCGCCGGCGGAGATCGAGGCGCTCCGGAAGCTCTGCCGGGAAACGGCCTGATCGTGACGCGGAGACGCGCGGCGACCTGGGCTCTCGTTTCCGTCGCGCTGATCGCGGCGTTCTTCGGGGTCCGCGCGCTCCGATATGACCTCGACACCGTCAGCCTTGGCTCGCGCGCGCCGGACTTCTCCGCCGCGACGCTTGATGCGGCCCCGCAATCCAGGACGCTCGCCAGCTACGCGGGCGAGGTCGTGCTGCTCAACATCTGGGCAACATGGTGCGGACCGTGCCGCGTCGAGATGCCGAGCATTCAGACACTGCACGAGGCGTACGCGCCGCAGGGCCTGAAGGTCGTAGCGATAAGCGTCGACCCCGCGGGGAAGCAGGAGCAGATCCGCGCGTTCGCCGACTCCCTCGGCCTCACCTTCGAAATACTCTACGATCCGTCCGGCGCGATCCAGCGAGCGTACCGGACCACCGGAGTGCCCGAAACCATCGTGATCGGGCGAGACGGCATGGTGCGCAAGCGCGTGCTCGGGGCCATCCATTGGGATTCGCAGGCCAACCGCGCGCTGGTGGAGCAGCTGCTCGCGAAGCCGGCGAGCTAAGTTGATGCTGATCCTCGGAATCGAGACGTCGTGCGACGAGACGTCGGCGGCGATCGTCGAGCGCGCGGGCCCGCATGACCGGCCCGAGCTGCGCTCGCTGGTGATCCTCTCGCAGGACGTGCACGCGGTGTTCGGAGGCGTGGTGCCGGAGTTGGCGGCCCGCGCGCACCTGACCAGCATCGTGCCCGTGGTGGACAAGGCGCTCACTGATGCTAACGCAGCCTTGGGCGAGCTGACCGCGGTCGCGGTCACGCACGCGCCCGGCCTGATCGGCGCGCTCTTGGCGGGCGTGTCGTATGGCAAGTCGCTGTCGTACTCGCTCGGCGTTCCGGTGGTTGCCGTTCATCACATGGAAGGGCATTTGTTCGCCGCATCGCTCGAGGACCCGAATGCAGAGCCGCCTTTCATGGCGCTTCTCGTCTCAGGCGGGCACACGATGCTGATCGATTGCCCCGAGTGGGGCAGCTACGAGCTGCTCGGCGGCACGCGGGACGACGCGGCCGGCGAGGCGTTCGACAAGGTCGCAAAGCTTCTGGGATTGCCATACCCTGGCGGCCGGTACGTGGAGGAACTCGCCGCGACAGGCGATCCGGCCCGCTTCCGCTTCAAGCGCCCGATGCTCGGCGGAGCGTGGAAGGAGGGCCAGCCCGGCTACCACGACGTCTCCTTCAGCGGACTCAAGACCGCCGTGCTGAACGCGGTCCGCAGCTCGAAAGACATTGATCGCGACCGCGCCGACATCGCGCGGGGCTTCCAGGACGCGCTGATCGAGACCCTCGTCGAGAAAACCGTTCGGGCGGCCGATGAGCGCGGACGCTCGCGAATCGTCCTCGGGGGCGGAGTGGCGTGCAACCGGACCCTCGTCGCTGCGGCGCGGGACCGGGCCGCGAGCATGGGGGCAACGGTGCACAGCGCTTCCCCCCGGCTGTCGACGGACAACGCCGCGATGATCGCGCGGGCGGGGCTATATCGTTTCGAGCGCGGCGAGCGCGGCGAGCTTTCGTTGAACGCCTACGCCACAAGGGCCATCCCCGGATTATCATTGCCCCATGCGTGAAACCGAATTCATCGTCCACCAGCCTTTCGTCTACCATCTGGGACCGCTCGAGATCGGCGGCTTCGGGCTGGCGATGCTCATGTGCTTCGTCACGGGCCAGATTCTTCTTCACCGTGAGCTGGTCAGGCGCGGGTACGATCCGGCGCCCGTGGGCGATCTGGTCTTTGCGGCCGCCATCGGAGGGCTGCTCGGAGCGAAGATCTACTACGCCATCCTCACGCAGGACATGGGCGCGCTGTTCAGTCGCGCCGGCTTCGTGTTCTGGGGAGGATTGATCGGCGGCATCATCGGCACGAGTCTCGTCGTGCGATTCAAGAAGCTGCGGTGGAGCACGATCAGCGACGCGAGCGCGATGAGCCTGGCCGCTGCGTACGCGGTCGGGCGGACGGGGTGCTGGGCGGTCGGCGACGACTACGGCCGGCCGTGGGATTCCCCATTGGCTGTGCAGTTTCCTCAGGGAGCGCCCCCTTCGACGGCGGGGAACATGTCGCAGCTATTCGGCGTCAGCTTCCCGCCGGGCACCGATCCGTCGGCCGTGATCGCCGTGCACCCGACGCAGATCTATGAAGTGATACTGGGTTTCGTGATGTTTCTGATCGTGTGGCGCTTTCGCGACCACAAGCACGCGGCAGGTTGGCTGTTCGGCCTTTACGCGGTGCTCGCGGGCCTCGAGCGGTTCATCATCGAGTTCGTTCGTGCCAAGGACGACCGATTTTTTGGCGGGCTCACGCTGGCGCAGGTGATCGCGATTGGATTTGTCGCGGCCGGCGTGGCGTGGATGTATTCTCGTCGTGACGTTGGGCCAGGAAAGCCCGGCATATACGCCTGATCCCGCTGGCCATCTGGCTACCTGGCTACCTGGCTACCTGGCTACCTGGCTATCTCACTATCTTGGATTCCGCCGGGCTCGCAGCAAGTACCCTCCTGACGCGCGCGCGCCGGCCTCTCGGGTTCAGCTTCTCCCACTCTGCTAGATGATCGAGCAGGTAGTCGAGTGAGAACACATGCCGCGTCCCGTCCTCTCGCCGCCTGAACACGACTCTCGACCACCCTTTCATCCCGGTGGGCTTGTACCAAAAGCCGTTCATGTGCAGCTCTTCGCCCCGGATGGCGCGGATGAGCACCCGCTCGTAGCGCGACCGCGGTAGCACCCGCTCCGGGAAGAGGTTGTCCCACCGGCATAGCCGCCCGACGTCGTTGTAACCGGCTGGACGCTCGTCGAGATCGAGCAGCGACGGTACGCGGCCGCGCAGCACGGAGCCAATCAGCCGCAACGTGAACGGATCGGACACGCGCCGGATGGACGGCCAGAAGCGCCGCGCGGTCAGCCCCGCGATTCCCCGCAAAGCGAGCATGCGTCCGTCGCGCGTCGGCCACATGGCCGAATCCACGTCGCACTGGAAGGGATTCTCGGCGAAGCACGTGAAGCGGGCCAGCCAGCCTTTGCGCGAAGTGTGGCGCATCGGGCGGAAGTCCCGGAGCACGGCCAGCCGCTTCTTCTCGAGCATCTCCAGCTCGAAGCTTTCCCATCGCATTACCGCGCGCACGATCCCCACGATCAAAGTCGCCGTCGCGATCATCAGCGACGGGCTCGGCGTGAAATCCGCCGTGACCTCCAGGCGATTCCCGCGCGGACGCACGCCGATACCGGTGGATTCGCGGTTCGCCGCCAGCAGCATCACCGGTATCGGGAGGATGTATGAGAGCAGGAGCGCGAGCTTCTCCACGCTCTTCCCGTTGCCACGCTCGTGCGCCGGCAGATCGAACGAAATGTTGTAGTGCGCGCTGAACCCGCTGAGCTGTACCGTGCTCCCGTTCGCGCGTTCCCATTCATCGAGCTCGTCGCGAACGAAGAGAATGCTCTCCCACAGCGACCGGCCCGCGCGCGCGGCGCAGCCGCGCTCGATCTCGATTACTGGAGTCGCTACCTCGATCACGCCCGTGTCGAAGTAAACGGCACCGCCGGTCGGAAGGTGGTAAGACCGCCCCGTGCGGTGCATCAGTGGGCCACGAATGATGTTGCGCGGGCTCCCGAACACGTCCTCGGGGCGCACCTGCTCACCGTCGAGCACGACCGCGAATTCAGCCTCGAGGCCGATCGCCGCGAGCGCGATCCGGTCCGACGCCGCGCGCTTGTCGCCGCCGTCCGACTTCTTGTTGTTCCCAGCTCTGCTCTGCGACATCTACGACAACCTCGATCCTTATGCCCCCGGCCGGATTCGACCGCGTCCGCCCCGGGGGAAGCGACGCTATCGCCGCGCTTTGTCCGTCTCGTCGGGCGCGTCGCGCGGTATGGAAACCACGTACCCGAAGTCCAGATGCAAATGGTCGTCCGCAAATCCGGCGGCTTCTCCCGTCGGACGCGTCCAGACCGCGGGAAGAGTCTCCCGGGCGACCATGCTGTACCGCTCTATCGATTTCTCGTCGTCCAGCCAGGTCGATCCGATCCGATAGATGTTCGCCGCCGTGCCCCAGCAGTGGGGCGAGGCATCTCTAGTCAAACGGTGTGCCGGAGACCTGTACCCGCCGTTAGCGGCTATGTGGACGAACGTACCAACCGCCTCGCGGAACCGCTCCAGGCACAGGGCCAGCAGCGTTATCGCGCAGGGGACGTACCGCGGAAATCGCCTGAACACATCGACTTCCCGCACGTCCGTCTGGAGAAACTCCCAGAGGTAGAAATGGGGCGACAGCTCCAGCTTGCGTGCCACGTCCCAGGACGGTACCTCATAAAAGTAACGGGGAAGCCGCCTTTCCCAACCGGATCCGTCACGCATCGACTCGTCGGGCCTGAGGGCCTCCCGGAACTTCCGGTCCAGGAGTAGCCCGTCCACGATTTCCAGGGGAAACGAGCGGTCCTCAGGCACCTTTCGCACCCCCATCGTCGGTCAGGAACTCGTACACGGCCTCGGATATCTTCGCGACGGCCTGCTGCCGTCCGGACGTGGACGTGTCCCACTCGGTCAATATGACGAGCACGTATGGATTGCGCCCGTGCAGGTAGACGACCCCCGCGTCGTGCGCCATCGTCGAGATCTCGCCCGTCTTGTGTGCGACCCGCGTTCGCTTGGGCAGAAGCGCGGGGATGCCGCTGTTGAACTCCTGGGCGTGAAGGATGTCGAGCATCTCTCGGGACAACACGCGTGAGAAAGCGCGCTCCTCGGCAATCAGCTGGAGCAGTCGCGCGAGCCCGGCGGCGGTAACCCGGTTCGAGATACCCGCGTCAAACGCCCGATGGTCTTCTACCCCGCGGCGTAGTTCGATCCCTTCCCCGGCACCGAGCTCGGCGAGCGTGTCCTGCATGTTCTGCAAGTCGACGAAATCGAGCAGCAGATTGGTCGCGAGATTGCTGCTGGTCGCGATCATGTGGAAGGCGAGCTCGCGGACCTGCATGGCCTTGCCCAGCCTTGCGTGCACCACGGCGTTCGCATCACGCTCGGGCTCAACCCGAAATATCGACTCGTCGGCAGCGCTTCTGAACCGGTTGCGCACGTGGAGGCGCGATTGCGGCAGGAGCTCCCCTACATGGATGGCGCCGAAAACACCTGCCAGGATCGGTACCTTGATCGTGCTGGCCGCGTGAAACCACCTGTCCGACTCGTAATCGAATTCCAACGACGTCTGGGCGTCCCGCACGGCAACGGCCACTGCCTCCGCGCCCGCATCGCGCTTGATCTTGTCGATGCGCTCGCGAAGCGTCGCCGTGTCGCGCGTTTGAGTTTTTCTGGAGTCCCTGGGCATGCGATTTCGTTGAAACGGTAGGATATACTTAACGACCGGCCGGCAGCCCCCCAACCGCACGCGCGCGGAGCTCATCCCCTGCACTACCATCTGATCGGAATCGCGGGCACCGCGATGGCGTCGCTGGCCGGGCTGCTCAAGGCTGCCGGCCACACGGTTACGGGCTCCGACGAAAACGTCTACCCGCCGATGTCCCACGAGCTTGAAGCTCTCGGCATCCCGTACCAGTCAGGATTCGGTTCCGCGAATCTCGAGCCGCGGCCAGACATCGTGATCGTGGGTAATGCGATTTCCCGAGGAAACGCCGAGCTCGAAGCGGTGCTCAACCAGAAAATCCGTTACACCTCGGCGGCCGCGGTCATCAAAGAAGAGTTCATCCGCGGGCGCCATTCGCTGGCGGTCGCCGGTACGCACGGGAAGACCAGCACCAGCTCCCTGCTGGCCTGGGTGCTCGAGACGACTGGACTCAATCCCGCGTTTCTCATAGGTGGCGTAGCCGAGAACTTCGGACGCTCGTTCCGCCTCACCGACTCTAAGTATTTCGTGATCGAGGCGGACGAGTATGACACGGCGTACTTCGACAAAGGTCCGAAGATGTGGCACTACCTGCCGGATACGGCGATAGTAGCCAACATCGAGTTCGATCACGCGGACATCTATCGCGACGCAATCGCGTACAACTTCGCGTTCTCAAGGTTCGTGAATCTGATCCCGGGCAACGGCACGCTCGTGGCCGGCTGGGATTCACCGATCGTGCGCGAGCTTGCAACCAAGTCACTGGCCCCGGTCGAATCCTTCGGATATTCGGGTGGCAACGATTCCGCGCCTGACGGGGACCACCCGCGGTGGCGGGCGGAGGACGTGCGCTTCGGCCCGTCCGGTACGACGTTTACCGTTTTGCACGACGGCTTGGAATGGGGCGCGGTGGAAACCCCGCTCGCCGGCGCTTTCAGCGTACGGAACGTTCTGTCGGTGATCGCCGCCGCCGAGTCGATAGGCGCCGATCCGGATCGAGTCCGCGAAGGACTACGCACCTACAAGAGCGTCAAGCGCAGGATGGAAGTCCGCGGTGAAGCGCGGGGCGTGACCGTGATCGACGATTTCGCCCACCACCCGACCGCGATTCGCGAGACGATCTCCGCTGTCCGCCAGAAGTACACCGGCCGGCCACTCGTCGCCGTGTACGAGCCGCGGAGCTACACGGCGCAACTGAAGGAGTTCGAGAACGCCTACGAAATGGCGTTCGCCGAGGCGGACGAGGTGATCCTGGCAGGGCTATTCCACCCGGAACGGTACGATGGGAACGCGCTCGACCCCGCGATCCTTGTGCGGCGATGGAACCAAGCCGGCAAGAAGGCGAGCTACATCCCGTCTGTCCCCGACATCATCCGGACATTGAGCGACACGCTTCGGCCTGGCGACGTGGTCCTGGTGATGTCGAACGGCGGGTTCGGGGGGCTCCACGAGAAGCTGCTGGAAGCCTTGAAGTAGAGCGCCGGGGCGGAGAACGCTTAATTCCGATAGGACTTGTCGGATATAGCCACACGGTGCGATTTTGGTGGCATGTCTCCGCGCCAGCCCAGCCTCCGATTGATCCTCGTTTTCGCAGCCGCCCTTCTGTCCGTAGCGGCGTGCGAGAAAGCCCCGGAAAGCCAGGTCGTTACAGTCTATTCATCGCGATCCCACTACGGAGCCGAGTCGGTTTTCGTCGCCTTTACCAGAGCCACGGGCATTGCGGTCGAGTTCTTCGACGGGAACAACAGCGAGGTTCTCGAGCGGCTGAAGGCTGAAGGCGAGCGTACGAATGCCGATTTGCTCCTCACCGTGGATGCGGGGAATCTCTGGAACGCCGCGCAGCAGGGACTCCTGCAGCCCATTCAGTCAGCGGTTCTTGCCGCCAACATTCCGGCTCGCCTCCGCGACCCGGAGAATCAGTGGTTCGCCGTCGCGACCCGTGCGCGCACGATCATGTACAACCCGGCACGCGTAAATCCGTCGGAGCTTTCGACGTACGAGCAGCTTGGCGACCCGAAGTGGAAGGGACGGCTTTGCCTGCGTACCTCGTCCGCCGTGTACAACCAGTCGCTGCTCGCGTCGCTGATCAGCATCCACGGCGAGGAGGCTACTGAGCGGATAGTCCGCGGGTGGGTCGCGAACGAGCCGATTTACATCAACGGCGACACCCAGATTCTCGAGGCGGTTGCGGCCGGAAGGTGTGACGTCGCGATCACGAACCACTACTACCTCGCGCGCCTGCTGGCCAAGAACCCGCAACTGTCGGTCGCTCTGTTCTGGGCCGACCAACAGGGCGCGGGCGTGCACGTCAACATTTCTGGCGGCGGCGTCACGCGGCACGCCAGGAATCGCGGGAATGCTATCAGGCTGCTCGAATATCTCAGCACTCCAGAGGCGCAGGCTCTTCTCGCCTCGAGCAGCTTCGAGTTTCCGGCGAATCCCTCCGTCCCGCCGCACGAAATCCTGGCTCGCTTCGGCGGGTTCAGGCCCCAGTCGGTTGGAGTAGCCGCTGCGGGCGCGTTTCAGGCAGCCGCGGTGCGGCTAGCTGACAGGGCTGGCTATCGATAACACCGCGGCGCTCCACGACATCCGTATCGGACAGCCGTCGTTGCGGCGCGCACACGGGACCTGGCCTGTGGTGCTGTTGGCCGCAGTCGTCGCGGCGCCCGTCCTCGCGGTCGCGATCGCCGCGATGGAGCCGCGGTGGGAAGTGTGGCGCCACCTGGTCGAGACGCGGCTGGCAGGCCTCGCGTGGAATACCGTACGATTGCTGGCAGGAGTTGCGGCGGGCGCCGGAGTTCTGGGCGTATCGCTCGGATGGCTGGTCGCGGTGCATCGCTTCCCAGCCCGCGGGTTCTTCGAATGGGCGCTGGTCCTTCCGCTCGCGATGCCGGCATACGTGTACGGTTTCGTGATGATCGCCCTGTTTGATTTCACCGGACCGGTGCAAAGCTGGATGCGCGCGTCCTTCGGGGCGGGCGCCGGGTTGCCGGACATCCGTTCGTACTGGGGGGTCGTTCTGACGATGTCGCTGGTGTTCTACCCGTACGTCTATCTGCTCTCGCGATCGGCATTCGCCGAGCGTGGCGTCGTGCTCGTCGAGGCGGCGAAGAGTCTTGGACAGTCGCCCCGAACCGCGTTCTGGCGACTCGCCCTGCCTCTGGCGCGGCCGGCGCTGGCGTCCGGGCTGGCTCTCGCGCTGATGGAAACGCTGGCCGACGTGGGCACCGTGTCGATCTTCTCTTACGACACCTTTTCGACCGCCGTGTACCGCGTGTGGTTCGGAATGCTCGACCGCACCGCGGCCAGCCAGATTGCGCTGGCGCTGATCGCGTTCGCCGCGCTGCTCGTGACGGCCGAGCGATGGGCGCGCCGCCGCGCCACTCACACGGTGAGCGACGCGCGCCGGACCCGGCGGATAGAATCGAGCCAGGGCAAGCAGTGGCTCGCGACGGCGATCTGCACCGCGGTGCTGGGGGTCGCTTTTGTTCTTCCAGCGAGCATGCTCGTCGTGTGGAGCGTCCGTGCGTTTCGGGCTGGCTCCGTCGCGAGCACGTATCCGGCGCTCGTGGGCAACACGCTTCTCGTAGCGGTCGCGGCGGCCGCGCTTACCGTGAGCGCAGCGCTGCTGCTCGCGTACACGGCGCGCCAGGTACGCTCGCGCCGTCTCCGCGCACTCACCGCGGTGGCGCTGCTCGGCTACGCGATCCCCGGATCGGTTGTCGCCGTTGGAGTTCTCCTCGTGCTGACCCACGCCGACGGGCTTGCGGGCGCGATCATGGGCTCGCCCCCGGCCTTCCTGATCACGTCGTCCGTGGCTGCGCTGCTGTTCGCCTACATGGTGCGATTTGTGGCGGCGGCGTATTACCCGGTGCAGGCGGGACTCGGGCGCATATCGCCCGCCGTGGACGAGTCGGCGCGAGCGCTGGGCGCTACGCCCCGCCGGATCCTGCGCGAAGTGCACGTGCCGATGCTGCGCGGCTCGCTCGTAGCCGCTGCAATCCTGGTCGTGGTTGAAGTATTGAAGGAGCTTCCGGCCACGATGCTCATTCGCCCGTTCGGTTTCGAAACGCTCGCGGTCGAAGTGTGGGAGCGCACCAATGACGCGATGTGGGTCGAAGCCGCGCCGCCGTCGCTGGCGATCGTCGTGCTCGGCGCTCTGCTGGTCGGTTGGCTCACGCGCACCGGCGCCCGGCAGAAGGCGCTGCCATGAGCGGACTGTGCCTGCACATCGGCGGCGTGACCAAGCTGTATCCCGGGTCCTCGCACCCGGCCGTCGACAACGTCACGCTGGAAGTGGAGCCCGCGTCCATCCTCGCGCTGCTCGGACCTTCGGGCGCGGGCAAGACGACGCTCCTGCGGCTCGTCGCCGGCTTCGAGCGCATCGACGCGGGAACTATTCGAGTGGGGAATCGCACCGTGAGCGGTCGCGGCATCACCGTGCCTGCCGAGGCGCGCGGGATTGGATTCGTGTTTCAGCAGAGCGCGCTCTTTCCGCATCTCAATGCCCGCCAGAACATCGCGTTCGGATTGCGCCACCTGGGCGCGGCCGCGCGCATGAAGTCCATCGAGAGCGTCGTGGATCTCTGCGCACTCGGGCATCTGCTCCAGCGATATCCGCACGAGCTTTCCGGCGGAGAGCAGCAGCGGGTCGCTCTGGCGCGCGCTCTGGCGCGCGACTCCGGCGTAGTACTGCTGGACGAGCCCATGTCGAACGTGGACGTGCGGCTGCGCGCTACGATCGCCGCGGAGCTGCGGACCATCCTTCGCGCCAGCCACACTACCGCCGTGTTCGTCACTCACGATCACGCGGATGCGTTCGCGATTGCCGACCGCGTAGCCGTCATGCGCGACGGCGCGATCGAGCAGGTCGGATCTCCCCACCTGGTTTACGGCTCACCCGCGTCCCCGTTCGTGGCGCGCTTCGTCAGCGACGCCAACTTCATCCCCGGCAGCTACTGCATGCGGGGCGTTGAGACAGAGATCGGGTGCCTCCCGTGCATCACCGCGGACGCGCAGTCGCACGGCGGGCCGCTCGTGGCCATGGTGCGGGCGGACGAGCTCGCGCCGGAAAGCGATCCGGACGGGGGCGCGGTCGTAGAGCAGGCAATCTTCACCGGGTCAACGGTGTCATACGCCGTTCGGACGGCGTCGGGTCTCCTGCTGCAGTGCGTCGTGCCGTCCGCAGGCAATCATCGGGTCGATGTCGGCGCCCGCGTTCGCATCGTAGCGCGCACGGGCGCGGTGCGCTGCTTCGCCGCCTCGGACCTCGACCGCTAATCCGTCAAGCCTGTCCTAGGTCGTAGCGGTACTCGCCCGCGAGCTCGATGGCGCAAAGCGCAGCCCGCTCGCCCGTTCGCGACTCGAACCGCCGCGCGAAATCCGGAAGGCGCTCGGCCGTAAAGCTTTCTCTGCCCATCGCCAGCGTTTCTATCGCGTGCTCGATGGCCGGCGGCGGCCCTTCGACCTCGACGAGATCGTCCATGCGCGGATATCGCTCGAACCGTACGGTCGCTTCGCCCAGGCGATAGACGAACACCTCCCTCTCGATCTCCCGGGTGACTACATAGCCCAGCGCTTCTATGATCGCGGTGAGGCCAGCGACGTCGGTGATCTCCGTCGTGAACTCCTCGCGCGCCTTGAAACCGACCAGGATGAGCGTGGGCCCCTTCCAGTCCAGATGCGCAGATTCGCCGCCCTTCTCGTCCTCGTAAACCCGCACCCGCAGCACATGATCCACGGCCGCCAGCGCGCGCTCCCGCGTGTCGTACCGGAGGTCGCACATCTTGCCGCTGAATACCGCCTCCGCTCCGGCGGCAACGAGCCGCTCTCTTCGTGCGGCAATGTCGTCAACGACGGCCTTCAGCTCCACTTCAAGCATCGAGAATCGCCCGCGCAACAGCGCCAGTGTCAGCGAGATTGGCGAATACCGCGAAGGGGTCGTGCTGCCGCAGCTCTTCCACGGAGTAGTGCCCGGTCGCGACGCCGATCGCGCGCGCGCCGATCGCTTCCCCGCATCTGATATCCGCGGGCGTGTCACCGATCACATAGATCGCGTCGCCAGCAAGCTCGCGTCCCAGAAACTCTGCCGCCCGTCGCTGCGCGAAGCCCGGAAGCTCGGGCCTGCGCTCGTGATCCGAGCCGAACGCGTTGACACGAAAGCGCGACATGTCGACGCCCGCGGCGGCAAGCTTGACCTTCGCGCCGGGCTCGATGTTTCCCGTCAGCAGACCGAGCGTGATCTGGTCTCTCGACTCGAGCTCGTCGAGCAGCTCCGGGATTCCCGGCAGCGTCCGCGGCACGCGCTCGCCGGAGGCGACTTCCCGCGCTAGCCCCTGGAGATACAGATCCAGCAGAGCGCCCATGCGCTCATCGATGTAATCGTCGTCGTGCCCGTGCCCGCGCATCAGGTCGCGGACGATCTGCCGGTCGGTCTTGCCGTCGTATCGGTACGCGGGGTCGCCGGTCGTGCCGAACAGCTCCGTCAGCGCCGCGCGCATCGCGCGCATTCCGGCTCCCTCGCTCGAGAGGAGCGTGCCATCGATGTCGAACAGGACGAGCTTCATCCGCGGGTGAACAGGACGCCGGAAATGATCGTCGTCGCTCCGATCGTCTGCCAGAGAGTGGGGACCTCGTGAAGAAACATCCACGCGATGGCGAGCGCTATCACGGGCTGGATGTTCGTGTACACCGACGTTCGAGTAGGACCGAGCAGCTTTATGCCGCGGTACCAGAACAGGTAAGCGATGACCATGGAAACGATGCTCGCATAGAAGACAGCGGCCCACGCCGGCAGCGGAATGGCGAGCCAGTCGGTCGCCACGAGCGCGGGGCCGCTCACGACCAGCAATGGCAGCAACCCCCCGATCATCGTTATCGCGGAGAGCTTGAGCGGGCTGAAGATCAGGGTGTAGGGCTGGAGCAGCACTGTAAAGGTCGTCCACGTCATGACCGCCGCGACCATCAGCAGCGATCCCGCGAGCGTAGCGGGGCCGGAGGACTGCGCGCTATCGGAGATAATGAGTCCGACTCCCACCACCGAGAGCGCGATGCCGACGAGCATCCTCCGCCGAATCGGCTCGATCCCGCGAATGCGGCTCGCCACCATGATGAACGCCGGCGCCGCAGCGACGATGATCGCCGCGTGCCCGGCGCGCGTGCGCGACAATCCTTCAACGAACAGGAACTGATATAACCCGTGTCCGAGGACTCCGATCCCGAGCAGAATTACGAAATCGCGCTTCTCGGGCCACGGACTCTTCGACGCTATGGCGATCACCACAAGGACGGCAGCGGCCATCGCGACGCGGAGCCCCGTAAACGCGAGGGGCGTGAAAATCTGCGTCGCGAACTTCACGACACTGAAGTTCACCGCCCATATCGTGGCCATCAGAACGAGCATCATGTCGGTCGCGGTGAACCCGCGCTGGGCGCTCGGCATGCGGGTAAGCTAGCCGCCCGCGTGGAAGGCCAGCTACTTTGCAACAATGCACATCTCCTTTGCCGTCTTTGCCGACGCGGCCAACCTGTCCCAGGAGGGCAAGCTCAACATCCTCGGGGTCTTCGACGCCGTGCAGGTGTCGAGCTTTCCTTCGGTCCACCCGCGCACGCATCTGGTCGTCCGGCTCAAGGGGGACGCGGAAGACGTGGGTAAGCACTCCATGACTCTGCGCTGGCTGAATCCGTCGGGCGACGAGCTGTGGGTCTCGGGCGGCGAGCTGAGCGTGGGCGCGCCTGCGGACCCGACCTTCGAGATGGATCTACCGGTTATAGCGCTCATCGACCTCCCCCTTTCAGAAGCGGGGCGGTACGTGATGCAGCTCGAGGTCGATGGGGAGTTCGAGGGGGAGCTGCCCCTTCTCGTCACCGCGGGTGTTCCGGTTATGCAACAGGCCGGGGCGCTATACAGCTAGGCGGTACAGGCTCCGAGGATATTCCAGGCGGGATGTTGGTCGCGTTCTCGACGCCTAATCATCTGGGAGTACCCGCCTCCCGAACAGGAATCTGCTTTTCAGCGCGGCGGATACCGGATCGCCCGAATCGAGCGACTCCGCGGCGTACCCCCCGCGCGCGACCGCGAGATGCACGATGTCCGGCCCCCCTGCGGAAATCGCCACATGCGTCATTCTTCGGTCGTCACGCTCGGAGAAGAAAAGCAGATCGCCGGGCCGCAGCGCCTCGCGGTCCGCCTCGAGCTCGGTGCCAGCGCCGCCTTGCTGCCATGCGTCGCGGGGAAGCGGCACCCCGTGCAGGGAGAAGATCGATTGCACGAGCCCCGAGCAGTCGGCGCCCCATGGCGTAACTCCGCCCCACATGTAGGGCGTCCCGGAGAAAAGCCTCCGCGCGGACTGGACGATCCCCTCACCCCCGGGAAGGAATTCGCGCTGGCGCTCGGCGAGCGAGAGCACTTCGCCCGCGACAACTGCAACATCCGATGGAACCAGCGCGCCGAGCGGGAGCGCGTGAATTCCGCCGGCGAATCCCCGGACCACGCACCCTAGCGACAGCAGCGCGTCCGCGTCCCAGCCGCGCGCCGGCAGCCCGGGGAGGGCGGGGCCGGCAAGCACGAGGTAGCCGCAATGGATCCATCCCTCGTAATCGTCCGCGCCGCGGGCGAGCCACCATGTACCACGGCTCTCGATAAGATGCAGCTCGTGGCCGCGAAGGGCCTGGCTGAGCTGCGTGGCCGCAACCGTGGGCTCTGCCAGGAGCGGAGCGACTGCGGTCCTGACGACCGCGGAAATGTGGCTCAGTGCTCCGGCCAGTCGATCCTGAGCGGGGTGCGCGCGACGACCGGCGCGCTGGCTTTCGCCTCGCAGGCCTTGCAGCGGATCACACCGCGAAAGGTGCACATCAGGCAGATGAACGTGCTGCAAACGGCGCACGGGTAACCTTCGGACGCGCGCTCCTCCCGCTCGCAGAAGCGGCAGATCATTGCGTCGCGCTCGGTTAGCTGCTTCGCCATTACGAGAAGTTACCGCTGAGTGTCGGGGACCGCATCAAAATCTCCAGCTCCTGAACACGTCGACTCCAAGCTGCGGCGGGGTCTGCTGAAACCCTCGTGCGGCGGTCGTGCCCGCGCAGGCCAGCTCCCCCGAGCCCGGCTCGATCCCGCCTTCCGCCGAAAGCGTGTTGCTGATCCTGTACTCCAGTCTCAGCCCCAGGTTCTCAGCAAAATTCGCCCTGCACAGCCCGGTGCTCAACCCGAGAAACCAGCGCTCGCTCAACTGCTTCCCGAGAATCACGCGAGTGGTGAAGAGACTGCTCAGATACGAGCTGCTGGATCCCCCGGCCGAGCTCTCGATGGTCCCCGTCTGCACTTCGACTATGTCGAAGACGCTCCGCGGGATCCGGCTGCTTATGAACGTGCCCGCCAGTCGCCCGCCGATCGTTAGCAGCTGCTCCGTGTACTGCGCCGAGCTGTTGCTCAGCGCGAACGCCGGCTCGCCCGTCACGAGGTAGCTCAGCAGATCGGACTGGGAAAGCGGCAGGCTGTCAGCGCTCGCGAGCGCGAGCTCGGGCTCTCCCAGCGTCCCCGTTATCGCCACCAGAACGCGCACGTCCTCGCGGTTGAAGCTCTGCCGCGGCCGCCGCACTGTGTGAATCGCGCGGATGTCGAGCGAGGGATTCACTTCAGGCCCTCCGAAAAAGCGGAGAGTTCCCCGCTCCACCTCGAACGTTGGCTGAACGACGCCGAGGTTCAGCACATAAGTCCCACGCTCGGCGTTGAGCGTGCCGGCCAGCGCCAGCTGCGGCGCGGCCACCGCGCCACCGGTGACCGCCGACTCGGTGCGGCCCCGCACCAGACCGAGCCGGCCGCCGAGCTTGATGTTCGCTTCGGAAGACCGCAGCCAGACGTTGTCGCCAACCGTCACGGACACATTGTCGAGCGTCAGGTTGGTCGCGAACGCGCTCGGCACCTTCGGGAGAAAGCGGCGGCTCTGCAGCAGGGTTGAGTCCACCAGGCGGTACAGCTCCGGATCGTCGAGATCGATGACATCCTTGCCGAGCAGCTTCGGCAGGAACACGGTTCCTTCGTTGACCACCAGCCCGCCCCGCAACACTGCGGCGTCGTAATCTCCGACCAATTGGATCTCGGGCCCGGTCGACACGTCCAGTGTCGCTACGCCCGGCCTTCGAAGCGCTCTGAAATGGTCCGCGCGAGCACGAACGTCGAACCGCGGCCGCGTGAACGTGGTGAGATCGATATTGCCCAGCACGGCCGCGCCTCCGTTGCGTCCGCCGCCGAGCGGGGTGTACACCGTCAGCCGCCGGATGAAGAGCGTGTCCTGCACGAGCTCGATCTTGGTGTCGAATCTCTCGTAAGAGACCCCCGTCGCCGGGATGACGAATCGCCCATTTGTAACGCTCAGCGTCCCGTTCAGAATCGGTTGCTCGGCGGAGCCGGCGGCGCTGAGGTTGACGTTCAAGGCGCCGCGCGCGTCGGTCACCGGTAGAACGCTCTGCACTACCGACAGGTCGACGCCCGAGCTCTGCACGGTCCCGCGCACGGAATCGTTCGCCACCCGAACTCCCTGCACCAGGAGCGTTCCGCCAGAGCGCTCGGCGGCAGCGCCGTCCCTCGTGAACAGCTCGAAGCGCATCGAATCGAGGTCCACGAAATCGCGCGCGAGCATGATCAGCGCCGGCGACGAAAGACGGTACTGTCGCGCGCTGTCGGTCGCCAGCGAGGCGCTGTCGAGCGTCACGAGGAGAGTGTCACCGCGTCTATCCGTGCGCGCGGCAAGGCGCGTCAAGGCACCGTTCGCCGCCGTCAGCGTGGCTCCGACCGTGCCCGTCCCGGATGCGCGCTGAACCGTCGCGACCTCCGCGGATGCGAGCCGCACTCTTCCCAGCGTCACCGAGTCGCCGCGTACGGCGGCCGATCCCTCGATAGCTCCATTCTCCCGGTGCGCGTCGAAGGTGCCGGTAATGCGTTCCGCACGGTTGTTCCCGACGGCGACATCGCTTCCCTCGATGGACCCGCTGACGGCAACGACGCCGCCCGCGGTTGTCGCCTGGCCGCGCACCGTCACCGCTCCCGACGCGGGCCTGTCGCCGAGGTATGGCGCTAGCGCGCCCAGCGAGTCGATGCTCATCGCGAAATCGAACGCGCCTGTGGCCGGTTGCGTCAACCCGATGCTCCCGGTGCCCGTCGCCGTCCCCGCGACGGAAACCACGGAAAGCGTGTCGATGCGGGCCGTCCCGTTCGAGATCAGCAAGCGCGCGAAAGCCCGGGCGATGGCGACGCTGTCGAGCGTCGATCCCGTCCCCGTGACCTCCACGCTCCCACGCAGATCCTCAGCGGCAGAGCCCGCCAGATCAACTTCGTATCGCCCGTTGAGGGAGCTCGATGGCAAATCCGGGAGCGCGAGCAGGCGTCCGACGTCTGCACGGGCCACCACGCCTGTGCCCTTCACCGCGTAGCCGGGCGCTTCGGCATCGATTCTGCCGTCGAACGAGATCGAGCCCTGATCGCCAGCCAGCGTCGTCGTGACCGTCATGTCCGCCGCGGTCCCGCGCACGCGAATCGGTCCGCTCATCTCCCCCCTCAGTGGCATCGAGGGGTACGAGCGCGCGAGCGTCGTGAGGGAGACAGGCATGCCGACGAGATCCACGTCGTAGCTCACGTACTCGTCGCCGAGGGTGATCCGGCCTGAGCCGGTCACCCTCGACGGCCGGCCGGGACCATCGTGATGCAGCACATCCGCGCGGCTGAACCTCACGTCGGTCCAGATCGAATCGAGCCGCGCTGTGCCCGAGACGGAGCCCTTCAACGCCGGGAATTCCGGGTTGAGGAACTGCGGAGTGCGCAGATCGAATCTCGCGATATCCACCTCGACCCCGCGGAACACTGGGAGCGCAGGCAGCGTAATGTCGAGCTCGCCGCGCACAGTGCCCCGCGAAACCGCGCCGGGCACGTTGGCATCGGCGAACACCAGGTCCGCGCGCTCGACCCGGAACCGGTCGAGCGGTCCGCCGGATGCGGCGACGGTGCCGGTGAACCTTCCCTGCCAGTCGTACGAGAACGGGCCGCCTGCGAGTGTGCGCAGCATGTCGAAGTCGAGGGGCGCCGCCTCGAGCCGGACGTCGCGCGCTATCAGCAACGGCTTCCCGACGCCGAACGTCATCGTCCCGCGCAGCCGCGAGCCGCCGCTGCGCACGTCCATATCATGGATCCGGTAGTCGAGCACATCCAGGTCTTCGGCGGAGTTACGAATGGCGAGGCGCATGCGCCCGCCCCCCGTGCGCGGAAGCGTCGGGTACACCCACGCGACATCGGAGAGCGATACCGAATCTCCGACGACATCAACGAAATATCTGACCGGCAGCCCTCCGCAGCACACGACCTTGGCCTTGCCGCTTCCCGTAGAGCCCGGAAGATCGAAGTGGGGAATATCCGCCCACACGGAATCACCGAGGTGGCGGACGGTGCCGCGCACATTCGTGAAGTACAACGGCGGGTCGAGGCCTTTCACGGACAGGTCTCTTACCGCGAAGACCCGCGCCGCGCTGTCCGGATCCGCGAGGCGCGAGGGGCCGAGCGCGAAGTTGCCGCGTTCCCATCGCCAGGTGCGCGTGAACCCGTCGCCCGCGCGGCGAACTTCGCGCGCGGGGTCCGTGAGCGCCGCGGTGATGATGCTGTCGCGCACCCGCTGGCCCACGCCGGGCGAGACGCGCCACGGGATCGTCACCGCGAACTGCGCATCACGAACCGTCGCACTATCGAGCTGCACGAACTCGCCGAATCCGCGGCGGCGCCCGAGTGGAGCCGGCTGTCCGCCGGGAAAGATCCGCTCGAAGTTCCACTTCCCGTCCGGATAGTACCGCAAGTGGACGTTCGGATGCTCCACCTCGAGACGCCTAACCAGTATCCGCTTGTCGAACAGATCGCGCAGCTCATAGCGGACGAAAACGCGTCCCGTCGCGAGGAACAACGAATCATTCTCGTCGCGAATCTCGATCGAGTCGATGACGACTCCGTTGAGCAAGCCACCGCTGATGCGCCCGACGTACATCGTCCCCCGCACCTTGGCCGACAGCCATGACTGAACGAACGAGCGCACGCGCTCCTGGCCGAACTCGGTCTGAGAGCCGCCGACTACGAGCAGCACAACGATCAGCATGGCCGTGATCAGAATTGCCGCGCTCGACAGGACCACGTTCCGCCTGCGGGACATCCTAGAACGCCTGCCCTATGGCAAAGCTGAAGGTGAGGCGCGCCGGCAGGCTGCTATCGCGCGCGGGCGCGAAAGTCCGCGGGCACCGCCCTTCCTCCTGCCGAAGGACGGCACCGCTCTCCCCGTCCACGGCATGCACGCGCAGCTCATTCCCCGGGCTCACGCAAGGCAGCGATCCCCCTAGCGCGCTCGGCACCTCGTAATACAACGGCCCCGACGGGCGGTCATACGGGTTGTAGCCTACTACGAGACGTATGAGTCCCACAGGCGACAGCGCACCGATCTGGATGCCGGGCGTGGCCTTGAGCCTGAAGTTCTGAAAAACGTCGTCGGTGCCGCGACTCCAGACGTCGCCTACGTCGGTGAAGAGCGTGAGCTGAAGCACGTTGGAAAAGACCGGCGACGGAAACCGAAGCTCCAGGTTGCCGACCAGCAGTGAATTGCCTCCGACCGGAACGGCGCGCCGAAACCCTCTCACTCCCTCAGCGACTCGAAACAGCGTATCGCCCCGGCCGGTAGCGCCGGGATAGAGGGTGTCAAATTGCGTGGCGATGTATATCGCCGATCCGAGCTCGTTCTGCGGAAATCCGCGGACCGTCGTCGGCCCGCCCGCGAACAGCCTTTCCTCAGGCGGCACGAACTTCGCCGGATCGCCGATCGAACGCCCCAGAAGCCCGCCAGCGCGCAATCGCACTGCGAGCACGTTTCTGTCGCCAAGCCCCCAGTATCGCGCGGCGTCGCCCAGGAGCTTGTTGAAGCCGAGCGAGTTGTCCGCGAGCGTAAACCGGGAGGCGTGGCGCGCTTCCGCGCGCAACGTGTATCCGCGCGTCGGATAGATCGCGCTGTTGGCGGCGTTGCGGGACACCACTACGCTCGCGACGCCAAGCGGCTGGAGCTGCTGCAAGCGCTCCCGGTCTTGCTGATCGCACCTGTTGAACACCGCGCAGAACAACGCGGGCTGAGCCTCGGTGCGGCCGTAGTCGAGCTGGTACGCGAAGGTCACGGGGGTGCGCTGGAACCGCCGCCAGTCGAGCCCGACGATCCCGCCGATCGCCGTCGTGCGAAGGTACGCCTTGTACTCCGACGTCCTGCCGCTGTACACGGTTATCGTGGGCGCCGGGCGCAAGCCGAAGAAGGATGGCTGCCTGAGCGTTGCGCCGACGTAATAGTTCAGCCGGCTGCTGTACGGATCCGACCTGGCTTGTGGGCAGAGAGCGCGCGCGCCATCGAGCGGAGCGCCGACTCCGATCTTCGAGACGCGAGCGGTGAGCTCGAGCCTGCGGGCGCCGCGAAGAAAGTTGTAGTTGGTCAGCTCTCCTGTGGCGCGAATGCAGTCGAGGGTTCCGTATCCCACCCCGACCCGCGCCGCGCGCATGGCGTCTTCCGCGAGCGCGATCCTCACGTCGGCAATGGAATCTCCAGCCACGGTGTCTACGCTGATCGCGACCTGCCTGTACGCTTCGGTCTGGTACAGAGCGCGCTGAGCGTTGAGCAGATCGCGCTCGCGGTAGACCGCTCCGCTGTCCACGCCGGCGACGCTCCGCACTACGCTGCTGGGGATCTGCTGCCTCGTGCCCGGGCGGGGCGTTACGAAAACGCCGACCCTGCCTATTCGGGTGAAAGAGCCCGGCGACACGTACAGCGTGTCGTACACAGCCAGCGCCTGCCGGTCCTCCACGAACGAGTTCGTCACGACCGCAGCGGCGTAACCGCTGTTGCGAAGGCGGCGGGCGATCGAGTCCCGCGCGGCCTCGATCTTCGTCCTGTCGAACGGATCGCCCACTCCGATCCGCAGATTGCGCGCGAGGCGCGCGGAATCAGCAAGGCCCGCAAGCCCGACGATGGCGAGCGACCGTAGGCGGGTCGGCTGCCCCTCTGCTATGAGAAAACGCACCTCGATTCCGGTCGAACCGTGCCTCGTCGTGGCGGTGTCCACCGTGGCGCTGGCGTATCCCCGGTTGCGATAAAAAACGACGAGCCGGATCCGATCGTTCGTGAGTTCGGCCGGATCGAGGCAGCGGCGAGTCGCGAACGGCAGCCTGAGCACCCGGCGGGTCCACCCGGAAGGGGTGGTGACGATCGTCTGCGCGAGCTCGCCGTCGGAGAACGCGTTGTTCCCGGAGAACTGCAGCGACCGCACCTCCAGATCGCCGGGCTCGCAAGCGGACGTTTGCGCACCCGCCAGGGAAGCGGACGCGACGAGAAGCGATGTGAGAAGGCAGGCCAGCCGCACGGGGCGGCGGGGCATCAACGCGCTGCCGGCATTCTCGCGAGGCGAGGTGGCTGCGGCGGCTCGGAACGTGCGATGCCTTTCGTCCCGTTGGAGCGCGGAACGAGCGGCGTCTTCTCGGCCATCACACGGGCCAGATAAAAGCCGATAAGTCCCGCGCCCAGCCCGACCGCGATCGCGGGAAGCAGCTCGGCCAGGCCAAGTTCTCGGCGATAGTTGTATTCCGCGGTCACGATTTGTTCTCTGCGAAGGGTCCCTTAAGTTCACGCGAACCTCACCACCAGTCAACAATTTAGCTCTATGCGCCGACCCTACCTCCTCCTCCTTCTGCTTGCCTCAGTGGCATGCCGCGGCGGCGATTCTTCGCCCACGCGCCAAACTCTGATCGACTCACGGGACACGTACGATCCCCGATCGCTCGATCCAGCGCTTTCTACCGACGTGCCTACGGGGCGCGCGGTCGCCTACGTGTTCGACGGCCTCGTCCGTTTTACACCAGACGCGCAGATAGTACCCGGGCTCGCCAGATCCTGGGACGTTTCGGGGGGTGGGAGGGTGTACACGTTCCATCTGCGGACGGGGGTCAACTTTCACGATGGCCGCCCGTTCACGGCTCGCAACGTGTTGAGCAGCTTCCAGCGCGTGCTTGACCCGGCCACTACCGGCGGGCGCGGATGGCCGCTTTACCCCATCCAGGGCGCGCGGGAATACGGCGATGGCAAGGCGCCAACGATTTCCGGGCTCGCCGCCCCGAACGACTCGACTGTCGTCATCACCCTGACCGAGCCGTTCGCCATTTTCCCGAAGCTGCTCGCGATGCCGGTCGCGTCGATCATCCCCGACTCGGTTCCCTCCAACTTCGGCGAGCATCCCATCGGCACCGGGCCGTGGAAGTTCGTCGAATGGAAGCATGACGATTATCTGCTGTTCGTCCGCAACGACCAGTACTGGGGTGGCGCGGCCAAGGCCGAATCGCTGATGGCGCGCGTGATCGCCGAGCCCAGCACGGCTGTGGCTGAATTCGAGACCGGGAATGTGGACGTGCTCCTCGTCCCCGAGCAGGAGGCGCGCAACTGGGAGCAGACCGACGAGCGGAGCGCCATGCTCGCGTCCGCGCCCGCGCTTCGCTTCTGGTACGTCGGCATCAACACGACCCGCGGGCCGCTGCGCGACGCCCGCGTTCGGCAGGCACTGAACCTCGCGGTCGACGTGCCGACCATTCTCGACAGAATGATGAGCGGTCGCGGACGTCACGCTGCTGGCGTGATTCCACCGTCGCTTGCTGGCGCCGACACGATGCGCGTGCCGTACAAGCGCGATGTCGCGCGCGCCAGGCAGTTGCTCGCCCAAGCTGGGTTCCCGAACGGGATCGATCTGGAGCTCTGGTCGTCGCAGTCGCCTCCCTTCCCGCGCATCGCGCAAACGCTCCAGGCGTACCTCGCCGAGGCGGGGATTCGAGCCAAGCTCGTGCAGCGTGACGCGTCGTCAGTTCGCGAGGCATCGCGAAAGGGCGAGACCGACATGATCCTCAAGGAATGGTTCGCCGATTATCCGGACGCCGAAAACTTTCTGTATCCGTTGTTGCACACGACGAATCGCGGTGTGGGCGGGAACATCTCGTTCTACAGCAACCCCAACTTCGATCGCGTAGTGGACCAGGCTCGCGGCGAGCAGGACGACGCCCGCCGCGCGGCGCTTTACACCCAGGCCGATCAGATCGCCTTTGCCGATGCGCCGATGATCTTCCTCTTCCACCATCGCGATCTCTATGCTATTCAGCCGTGGATCAAGGGCTTCGCGATCCCCATGATCTTCAACGGGCAGAATTGGACAGGCGTGTCGATAGCGAGATGATACCCGGGTAATGATTTCCTTCATTGTCCGGCGGCTCCTGCTCGCGATCCCGACGCTCTTCGGAGTGCTGGTGATCGTGTTCCTCCTACTGTATGTCGCGCCGGGCGACCCCGTGCAGGAAATGGTGGGCGAGCGAGCGGACCCTGAGACCGTCGCGCGGCTGAGGGCCGAGCTCAGATTGGACGATCCGCTGCACACGCAGTTCATCCACTACGCCGGCGGAGTCCTGCAGGGCGACCTCGGCAGGTCGTACATCACGCGCCGGCCGATCCTGCAGGACATTCGCGAGCGCTTTCCCAAGACGCTGCAGCTCGCGGGCGCGGCGATGCTGCTCGCGTCGATCATTGGAATCACGATCGGCATTCTTAGCGCGCGCGTGCCCGGCGGCTGGTTCGACCGCATCTCGCTTGGCGTCGCGTATCTGGGAATCTCCTTCCCCGTCTATTGGGTGGGGCTGATTCTCATTCTCGTGTTCGCCGTGATGCTGCGCTGGCTGCCGCCTTCTGGCTACGGCGGCATCGAGTACCTGATTCTTCCCGCGCTCGCGCTCGGCTCGCGATCGATCGCGTTTCTCGCGCGCGTCACGCGCTCGGCCATGCTGGATGTGCTCGGCAGCGACTTTGTCCGCACCGCGCGCGCGAAGGGCCAGCGGGAGAGCGTGGTCGTGACGCGACATGCGCTGCGCAATGCGCTCATCCCGATCATCACGGTGCTCGGCCTGGACTTTGGCTACTACCTCACCGGCAGCATTCTCACCGAGACGATTTTCAGTTGGCCGGGGCTTGGCCGCTACGTCGTAAACGCCATCGCGCGGCGCGATCTACCCGCGATTCAGGGATCGGTGCTGTTCCTGAGCGTCGTCTTCGTGCTGGTGAATCTGATCACGGATCTCGCGTACGCCAAAGCCGACCCCCGCGTCGCATACAAGACCGCTACCTAGCGGCGTAGGTCCGCAGGAAGTCTCAACGCATTCCGCCGCCTGCGCGTATCACACATCCACGCAGGTGAGTTCCAATTTCCACGCACAGGTGCCCGGACTCCGGGCCAAGGAAAGGTTGACTGGTAATGCACGTGCGGATGCTGCTGGCTGCCACAATCGTCTTCGCCCTCGTTCCCCAGAT
>JBPCJJ010000060.1:0-24896 GCA_051005405.1 Gemmatimonadaceae bacterium
TCCAGAAAAGCGTCGACGACTCGAGCACAGTCCTTCTTGGAGATCATCGGACCAGCCGTCTTGGCAATCTCGGCGGTCACGTGCTCGACAAGGTCGGCCTTCGTCATATCCGGGCCTCAGTTAATTAACAGCGCATAAAACGCTGTAGGTCATTCGAAGCTAGGACGTTAGTCGTTGTGTGTCAAGCGTTTAAAGGGCCTGAGGGGCCCCGGCCACGGCGGCTAGAAACTCCTGAAAAAGCGGCCTGGCGTCGTGCGGACCTGGTGCGGACTCGGGATGGTATTGAACCGCGAACACCGGAAGCTCCCTGTGCCGCACGCCCTCGATAGAGCCGTCGTTGAGGTTCAAGTGGGTCACTTCGAGCGCCGGAGCCCCCGGAATGCCGGCCTCGGAGCCCTCGACAGCGAATCCGTGGTTCTGGGAGGTAATCAGCACCTTGCCGGTAGCAAGCTCGCGCACCGGATGATTTCCGCCCCGGTGGCCGTACGGCATCTTGACCGTCGAACCGCCGAATGACAGGCCGATGAGCTGATGTCCCAAGCAGATGCCGAACATCGGCAGCCCGGTCAGGGCCAGATGGTTGATCGTGGCCGGCGCGTAGCTCACAGCGGCCGGGTCCCCGGGTCCGTTCGCGAGGAATATCCCGTCCGGAGCCATCTCCAGCACTTGCTCCGGCGGCGTGTTCGCGGGCACCACGGTCACGCGACATCCATTTTCATCAAACAGGCGCAGAATGTTGCGCTTGATTCCGAAATCGTAGGCGACGATATGGTGCGGCGCCTGCGGGTTTCCCCACTGGTAGACTTTTTTCGTCGAGACGACCGACGCCAGGTCCTGCCCCTCCATCGACGGGCACGCATCGAGGGTCGCGAGCGCTTCCGCGGTCGGCTCAGTGCCCGCGGCGACGACGCCCCGCATGACTCCCGCGGACCTCAAGTGGCGCGTGAGGCGACGTGTATCAACCTCTTCCAAGACGGGGATTTGTGCGTCCAACAGCCACCCACGAAGGTCACCCGTCGCGCGCCAATTGGAGTACGTAGCCGACAGTTCCCGGACGATCACGCCGGATACCTGCGGCGCCGCCGACTCGGGGTCCTCGGCGTTGATGCCGTAGTTGCCTATTTGCGGGGCGGTCATGACCACGATCTGGCCCCGGTACGAGGGGTCGGTAAAGACCTCCTGGTACCCGGTCATGTTCGTCGTAAAGACGACCTCAGCGGCCGCCCCGGACGGATGGCCGTGGACCCGGCCGTGAAAAAGGGTTCCGTCCTCGAGGAGGAGGAACCCCGGGTTGGAGGAGCCTGACGGCGCCGTCAACCTACGGCGTACCCCCTGTTGGCGGCGCGGGGGTCGCCGGTGCCGGCTCCAGCGGTACGGCGGGCGCTGCGCCCGACGGTGCAGGCGCGGTCTGGACTGGCGCGGAGAACGGACGGTCGAGAACCGATGCCGGCGTGCCGGACCGCGACGACATCAGCTGAAGCACGAACGCGAGCACGAGAAAGACGCCGCCGAGCCACCAGCTCGCCTTCGTCAGGACGTTACCAGCCTGCCGTGTTCCGATGATGGAGTCGGCGGATGAGCTCGCGCCTCCAAAGCTCGCGGCCATGCCGCCGCCCTTTCCAGCCTGCATCAGCACTACCCCGACGAGGAGCAGCGCGTCGATAATCAGAATGACGATCAGAAATGTGTACATCGTTTCCGTGTAGGGATTGTTGGTGCGTCAATATCGCGGATATGGCCGGGTTATCCAAGTCCGCGCGAGCGAACCGCCCGACCTATTTGCCGTCGGCGAGCTCTTCCGGGGCCAATTCGGCTGTGGGTCTCGTGCGCGCGATCGAGATCCAGCTCCCGGCATCCAGGCTCGCTCCGCCCACGAGCACACCGTCCACGTCAGCGGACGAGAGCAGCCCGGGCGCGTTGCCGGGGTTCACGCTGCCGCCGTAGAGAACCGGTATCGCCCGCGCGCGGTCGCCCACGATCGCCTTGAGCTCGGAGCGAATCACGCCGTGGATCGAGCTCGCGTCCTCAGGGGTCGCGTTGCGCCCCGTGCCGATCGCCCACACCGGCTCGTACGCGATAATCGGATTGAACGCGTCGATTTGCTCGAGCTTGGACAGTCCCGCCCGGAGCTGCCGGAGAACGACTTCCTCGGTCTTGCCCGCCTCGCGCTCATCGAGCTTCTCGCCGACGCACAGCATCGGCCGCAATCCAGCGCGCTCGGCAGCGGCGCACTTGTTCGCCGTTTCTTCGTCGGTCTCGCCGAAAACGTGGCGCCGCTCGGAATGGCCTACGAGCACGATCGTGGCGCCGGCGTCGCGCGCGATGGGGCCGGATACCTCGCCCGTGAACGCGCCCTGGTCCTCCCAATAGATGTTCTGAATGCCGACCAGGATATCCGACCTCCCTTCTGCGGCCTGAGCGACCGTCGCGATCGAGATCGCCGGAGGAAAAAAGATCACCGTGCGATCATAATGCCGCGGGTATTGTGTCAGGAACCGCTTCAGGAAGGCGCGGGCCTCGCTCGGGCCGTGATGCATCTTCCAGTTCGCGGCAAAGATCGGGTGATTCATGCCGCGCGATCCTCGAGGGCTTCGACGCCCGGTAGCGGTTTTCCTTCCAGAAATTCGAGCGACGCGCCGCCGCCCGTGGACACGTGACTCATGCAATCGCTGAGCCCGGCCTCCGCGACCGCGGCCGCGGAATCTCCGCCGCCCACGATCGTGATCGCGCCCTTGTCCGTGGCCGCGGCCATTGCGCGAGCGATCGCCTGCGTTCCGCCGGCGAATGCGGGAGTTTCAAATACGCCCATCGGCCCGTTCCAGATGATCGTCTTCGCCGACGCGATTGCGCGCGAGTATGAGTCTGCGGTTTTCGGTCCGATGTCGAAGATCCCCTCTCCGGCCGGAATCCCCGCGCGGTTCACCGTGTGAGCGCGGTCGGGCTGATCGATCGCCGGCGCGACGATCGCGTCATGGGGCAGGATGAGCTTGGTGCCAGCGCGGTCGAGGATCTCCTTCGCCATGTCGATCCGGTCTTCCTCGACGAGCGACTTGCCAGTCTCCAGTCCCATCGCGCGGAAGAAAGTGCACGCCATGGCGCCGCCGATTAGCATTGCGTCCACCTTCGGGAGCATCTGCTCGATCACGTCGATCTTGCCGGAGATCTTGGCGCCGCCGAGTATGGCGACGAACGGGCGCTTCGGCGCCGCGAGCGCCTTGTCCAGATAGTCGAGCTCTTTCTCGAGCAGAAGCCCCGCCACCGCCGGCTTGAGATGCTCTGCGACGCCGGCCGTGGACGAATGAGCCCTGTGGGCCGCTCCGAAAGCGTCATTGACGTAAAAGTCGCCGAGCTCGGCGAGCGACCGCGACAGCCGTGGATCGTTGGTCTCCTCTCCGCCCAGAAAGCGCGTGTTCTCCAGCAGTAGAACGCCCCCGTCCTTCAACTCGTGCGTAGCGCAAATCGCCTCATCCGTGTCGGTGCTCTCCACGAATTCCACGGGCTTGCCCAGCAGCTCCTCCAACCGCAAGGCAACCGGCAGCAGGGAGTATCTGGAGTCGGGCTTACCCTTCGGCCGGCCGAGGTGCGACAACAGCACGACGCGCGCGCCGCGCTCGCTCAGATGCCTGATCGTCGGCACGGACGCCTGAATCCGGGAATCGTCCGTTATGCGCGTGCCCTCGAGCGGGACATTGAAATCGACGCGCACGAGCGCCCGCTTCCCGTTCACCTGATCGTCGGGAAGATCCCTTACCGTTTTCTTTTCCATGGCCTGCTGCTGGCTACAGCCGCGCGCCGATAAACCGCAGCAGGTCCACGCAGCGGGACGCGTATCCCCATTCGTTGTCGTACCAGCCGGAGACCGTGACCATCGTGCCATCGACGACATTCGTGCTCTTGGCGTCCAGGATGCACGAATGCGGATTGCCGACGTAATCCACAGAGACGAGCTCTTCCTCGGAGTACGCGAGAATCCCCTCGAGCGATCCCTGCTCCGAGGCCTCGCGGAACGCTGCGTTCACCTCGGCGGTCGTCGTCGCTCTCTCAACTTCCACCGTAAGCGCGGTGAGCGAAACGTCCGGCGTTGGCACGCGGATAGCCGTGCCATCGATCTTTCCCTTCAGCTCCGGGATGACAAGCGAGGTCGCCTTGGCGGCGCCCGTCGTTGTCGGGATCATCGAGACTGCGGCGGCGCGGGCCCGGCGCAGATCCTTGTGAGGAAGATCGAGTATGGACTGGTCGTTGGTATAGCTGTGGATCGTGACCATCGAGCCGTGCTTGAAGCCAAAGTTGTCACGAATGACTTTGACCATCGGCACGAGGCAGTTGGTGGTGCACGACGCGTTGGAGACGATCGAATGCTTCGCGGGATCGTACTTGTCGGCATTCACGCCGAGCACGACGGTAAGATCCTCACCCTTGGAAGGCGCCGAGATGATCACCTTCTTCGCCCCGGCGTCGATGTGCTTGCGGGCGTCCTTGACGTCGGTGAATCGCCCTGTGGACTCGAGGACTATGTCCACGCCGAGCGCTTTCCAAGGCAGCGCGGCCGGGTCTTTCTCGGACAGAACCTTCACCTCGTCGCCGTCGATCACGACCGCGCCTTCCTTCGACTCGATGGTTCCCTCGAACATCCCGTGCACGGAGTCGTACTTGAATAGATGCGCGAGGGTCCTGGTGTCGGTAAGGTCGTTCACGGCCACGAAGTCGAGGTCGGACACCCCGGTCTCCTTTGCGGCGCGGAGCACCTGCCGCCCTATGCGGCCGAAGCCGTTGATGCCAACGCGGATAGTCATTCGAGGGCGTTCTTTGAAATTGTGATTATCTGGGTCAGATGCCATCGCTCGCAGAGCGGGCGCGGCCGAAGGTAACGTAACTGATTATTCGTGCTCCGTGGTCGTACAGAGCGGCCGCACATGCGTTCATGGTTGACCCCGTAGTAATGACGTCGTCCACCAGCACCAGGTGCGTGCCGCGCAGCTTTGGGCCGGCGCCATCGGCGACCGCGAACGCTCCCGCGACGTTGGCGACGCGCTCGCCGGGAGTGAGCTTGGTCTGCGTCCTGGTCTTGCGCCGGCGAACGAGGACATCTCCCCAAACGGGCACGGACCAGCGGCGTGCTATGACTCGCGCCAGGAGCTCGCTCTGGTTGTAGCCCCGTTCCCGTTGGCGCTCCGCGGCCAGAGGCACCGGGATCAGTGCCGTCCGCTCGGCGACTACGTCCGCCGGCCAGTCGGTTCGCGCCATCCGTCCGCCCATCGGCTCGGCAACCTTCCGCCACCCGCCGTACTTGAGCGCGTGAACTATCTCCCCGCCCGATCCCTGCGGCACCCAGCAGACCGATCTGCACGCGCGCACGAACTGCGGGAGAAGACCGCACCATCCGCAGGAATCGTCGGCGCGTGGGTGCCCGCACCGCTCGCAACGGGGGTGCGGGAGGCGGCGAAGGCGCGACCAGCACCGAGGGCAAACCAGCTCCCGCTCGCTCTCCCCTGCGCCGGTGAGCTGTTCGCACGCGACGCACACCACCGGGAGGAGCAGCGAGGCGATGTCGCTAAGTAACCGCCGACCACATCGCCCGGCGATCCGGCTCGCGCCCGAACCACCGTTGAAAAGAGAGCGCTGCCTGCTCCACGAGCATGGCGAGCCCGTCACCGGCGCGGTGTCCGCGCTCCCGGGCGGCGCGCACCCAGGGAGTGTCCCCCTGTCGGTAGACGAGATCGATGACCGCGGCCCGGTCGGGGATTCGGTCGATCGCAACCGGGAAGCCTTCGTCGAGTAGTCCGACCGGTGTCGCATTCACGACAATTGTGGCGCCGACAAGCGCTTCCTCCACAACTGTCTCCGCGCGCGCGACATCCGGATAACGCGCGGCCAGCCGCCGCGCCCGGCCGGGCTCCCGGTTGTATACGCGCACCGTGGAGCCGTGCCAGTCGCCTATCGCTGTCAGCACCGCTGCCGCCGCGCCGCCTGCGCCGAGGAGCGCGACGCGCTCGCAGCCTGGCTGGCATGCAAGAACTCTTTGCGCCAGGATGTGAAAGCCCGGCACATCCGTATTGTCCCCAACCAGCTCGCCATCCTCAACCCACCACACGTTGGCCGCTTCGGCGATCGCGGCGGTCGGAGTGAGCCGGTCGCAGATCCGCGCGAGCGCTTCCTTGTGGGGGATTGTCGCGTTCCCTGCGGCGCCAGCCGCGACGAGAGACGCTAGCTCCTGCTCGAGACGTTGCGGAGCTACGTCAACTGCTTCGTAAGCAACGTCGATCCCGGCCGTTGCCAGCGCGGCGCCCTGCAGCAGGGGGGACAGCGAGTGCGACACAGGATGCCCGAGCAGCACCAGCCGGCTCGGAGCGTTCGCGCGCATCAGCGAGTCAGGAAAGCGGTTTCGCGGACGCGATCCGCTCGACCGCGAGCGCAACGAGGCGATCGATGTCGTCCGCCGAGTCACGGTACCCGGCGAGATTACCACCGAACGGATCCAACACCGCGTTTGAGCTCTTCCCGAGAGAAGCGTAATCGTCGAGAAGAAACGTCTTCCCTGCTCCGCCCATTTCGATCGCCGCCGCGACATGGGATTCTGCGAGGCCAAGGATGAGATCAGTGTTGCTCACAAGCTCGCGAGTCAGGGGTTGTGAACTGTGTGACGCCAGATCGAGCCCGCGCTCGATACCGACGAGAACGGATCCCTCGGACGCGGCTGCTCCTCCGAAAGCAACCGTCCCTGCGCTTGAAAAAACGACACCGGTCATGCCGCGCTCAGCGGCGATCTGGCGAGCGCGGGCTTCGGCGAACGGGCTCCGGCAGGTGTTGCCGGTGCACACGAAGAGGACGTTCATGTGGTCTCGCACACGATGTCGGACACGACCTCGCGCAGGGCGGACGAAGCGACAGCGCCCGGGCGAATCACGCGCGGCTGCGCTCCCGTGCAATCCACCACCGTGGATGGCGCTGACTGGTTGAGCTGACCGCCGTCGAGTATTAGCAGCGTTCCTCCGGCAGCGGCGGAAGTCCACTGAGCGATGATCTCTCCGGCGGAGGCGGCGGGCGCGGAGCCGGGGCGATTGGCGCTGGTGGATGTGATCGCGTCGCCGTACGCGCGGATGAGACGGCTCGTCGCTGGATGCGGCGTCCACCGAACGGCTATCCCGCCTTCAGGGCCCCGCAGCTCCGAGGGCACGCGCTTCTCGCCGCCGGGCAGAACAAGCGTCAGCGGTCCGGGCCAGAACCTCGCCGCCAGTATCGAGGCCGCTGGCGTAAGATGCAGATTGAGGCGCGCGAGCATCTCGCTGCCGGAGATCAGAAGCAAAAACGGCTTATTGGGCGGACGCCCCTTGAAGCGGATGAGCTCCTGCACGGACTCCTGATCCACCGCGCCGCCGAATCCGTACACGGTCTCGGTCGGGTAAGCCAGCACGCGACGCGCGTTCAGGTGATCGATGGTCGCGGGTAGCGCCGCCTCGATCTCCTTCTCGGACCAGAACGGAACGGCGCGGACCTCGGAAGTCATTCCTTCAAGGTATGCAGCGCCTCCGCCCGCGCGAAGTCCGCTTCCCCGGTGATCTTCATCGCCCGCTCGCTTCCCTGTACGACGACGACCGGGAGTCCGAGCAGCTCGCACAGCGCGGCGTCGTCGGTCGCGGTGATCCCGTTGGCGCGCGCGTGGGTATATGCGCGCTCGATCATGTCGCGCGGGAAAGCCTGTGGAGTCTGCGCCCGCCAGAGCCCGGTCCGTTCGACGGTCTCCGTGATCGCTCCCGAGTCGCCGACGCGCTTGATCGTATCCGCGACGGGAATTCCGGGAACCGCGCCATTTCCGCGGCGAGCCTCGGAGATGACGCTCTCGATCACGCTGGCCGGAACGAGCGGGCGGGCCGCGTCATGCACGACGATGATCTCGCATTCGGGCGGCAAGTCTTCGATGCCGTTGGCGACGGAATCCGAGCGCTCGCGTCCGCCCACCGATATGAGCAGGCGCTCGACGTCGCACTGGAACAGCCACGCAGGCGGATCACCCGCGTGCTCGCGCGGGAGGACGCAAACCACCAGCGCCACGTCGGGCCGGTCATGAAACGCCTGCACACTGTGCAGCAGCATTGGCTTGCCCGCGACCCACCGGAACTGCTTGAGCTCCGCCGCGCCGGTACGTGTGCCTTTGCCGGCAGCGACGATGACGACCCCCACGTCGCGCGTCCCGGCGCTCATGCGTCGCGTACCACAGCGCTCAGGCGAATACGGTGTCGAACAGCTCTTGCACCGTCCCGGTTCCCCGCACCGTTACGCCTTTGACGGCCCGTTGCGGCACGCCGCGCGTCGCGACATACGCGCGAGTGATTCCGAGCTTCGCGCCTTCGGCCAGGCGGCGCTCGACCTGCGCGACGGGTCTGATTTCGCCGCCGAGTCCTACTTCGCCGATGAACATCGCGTCGTGCGGAAGCGCGCGATCGAATACGCTCGATGCCAGCGCGGTCGCGACCGCGAGGTCACCGGCCGGCTCCTGCATCCGGATTCCGCCAGCGATGTTGAGGAATACGTCCATCTGCGAGAAAGACAGCCCCGCGCGCCGCTCGAGCACCGCGAGCAGCAGCGCGAGTCGCTTGGAGTCGTACCCCGTCGCCACGCGCTGCGGCGTTCCGTAGCCGGACTTCGCCGCGAGCCCCTGCACCTCCACGAGCAGCGGGCGCGAGCCTTCCATGAGCGCCGTGACCGCGCTCCCCGAGGTGTCGCGCGATCTGTCGCCGAGGAACAGTTCCGACGGATTGCTCACGGCGACGAGCCCTTCGCCGCTCATCCGGAATACGCCGATCTCGTCCACGCTCCCGAACCGGTTCTTGGTCGCGCGCAGCACGCGATGCTCAGCGGTCCCTTCTCCCTCGAAATACAGCACGGTATCGACGATGTGCTCAAGCGTCTTGGGTCCGGCGATTCCGCCGGACTTGGTCACATGCCCGACGACCAGCACGGCGGTCCCGCTATCCTTGGCGAAGCGCATGAGACGCGCGGCACACTCTCGCACCTGGCCGACGCTTCCCGGCGCGCCCTCAAGCTCTTCCGTGTACACGGTCTGGATCGAGTCCACGAACATCACATGGTACCGCCCAGCTTCGGCGGTCGCGATGATGGTTTCGAGCGAGGTTTCGTTGAGCAGCTCGACATCGCCCGCGCCGTCGGTGAGGCGGTCGGAGCGTAGCTTGACCTGCAGCGCCGATTCCTCGCCCGAGACGTACAGCGCGCGCAACGGTCGCGCCTGCAGCCGGGCGGCGACCTGCAGCAGCAGCGTCGATTTTCCAATCCCCGGCTCTCCTCCGACGAGCACCATCGAGCCGGGCACGACTCCGCCGCCCAGCACGAAGTCGAACTCGTTGATACCGGTGGTCCAGCGCGCGCTCTCGGCGCCGCTCACATCGCGGAGGACGGACGTCAGTCCGGCGGCATGCCCGCTCTTTCGCGTGCGCGCCGGGCTCTTCCCCGTTTTGCGCGCGGCCATTGGCTCTTCCACGAGCGTGTTCCACTCGCCGCACACGTCGCAGCGGCCGGCCCATTTTGGGTGGTCGGCGCCGCAGCCGGTGCAACGGTGGATGGTTACCGGTTTCGGGCTCACGTCACGTTAGTCCTGGCATTTGGAAAGGGAATCCAGGTATCGGGCGACCGGTCACGGGTGGCCAGCCGGCCAGTACAAGCCGGGGGTCGCCCCGGCGTTGTGTTACCGGCCCGCCGATCACCCGTTACTGGCCTGCTCCAAACTTGGATTCCAGTGCAGCAGGCTCCGATCAAGCTATAGACGATCAGCATGCAATCGTCAAAGATTGGATCCCGATCTCTATGATCGCAAGAAGCTCGACTGCGATGCCTACGTGCCGGGCCAAGGCCTGCTACGTCAAATCGCGTATCGCTCCTCCTCCCGATCGATGCAAGACTTCGGGCCATGACAATCCTCCTTCCCAGAACTTGCGCGATCGCCATAGCATCGTCGCTGCTGCTCGCCGGCTGCGCACCGGAGCCGCGAAGAATAGGCACAGGTATCGTACCGGTGAGAGCGCTGCCGACACCGGTGCGCGATAGCGGCGGCACCGTCAGGACCGAACAGATCACGCTGCCGGCCGGCACAGAGTTACACCTCGCTACCGCACAAGTCCTCTCCAGTGCCACGACAACGGTCGGCGATGTGATCGCGCTGCAGGTCATCGAGAACGTGGAGGTGGCTTCAGCGGTCGCGATTGCCGCTGGCACAGCTGCCCGCGGCATCGTCCGAGATCGGCTCCCCGCCGGGCGAATGGGCCGGTCCGGGTCGCTCGCTATCAGTGTCGAATCCACGACCGCTGTTGATGGCCAAATAATTCCTCTGCGTGGTACAACCGAGGCAGCAGCAGACAGCAAGACTCGCCAGACCATCCTGGCGTCGGTCTTGATCAACCCTGCCTTCCTGCTGGCGCGCGGATCCAACGTCGAGTACCTGCCCGGAGTCGTAATCCCCGCATATACGACTGAGACGCACTCGGTCCCCGCCTGGAGTCCCGTCGTTATGGTCGCGCCCGATTCCGGAGCGGAGGCGGCCGCGAGGATCGCCGCAAGGCGCTATACAAGTCCGTCGTTGACGCGGCTTGCCACGACCTCAGCGCGCGCAGCCATCAGCGTCGGCATGGCGGGGTTCCTAATTGGATCTACGATGGACGCTCGCGAGTGCCGGCGAGAGGGTCGGGATTTCCTGGGGCTGTGCGCGTTCGCTTTCGACGATGCGACCATTACCGCGTGGACCGCCGGTTCCGCCGCTGGTGCGGCGATTGGCGCGGCGGTCCGCGCCAGGCAGCGCGGTTGCCCCAGCCGGAAAGCCTGGCCCGCCGCCTTCCTCGGCGCGGCGTTCGGCGCGCTGCCCGCTGCCCTAGTGGTCGCGGACCGGCCCGAGAAATTTCCCCCTTGGCGTACAGCCACCATTTTCGCTGCCCCGCTGCTGTCCGCCGCGGGTGCGACGGTCGCCGTGGCAAAATGCTCCGCATGACCTGGGGCCACGGTCATGACCGTCGGAGATGGAGCCTGGTGCTTCGAGGAACCATGAACGGTGTGAACGTAAGCGTGGCGAACGGCCCAAGAGCGAGGAGCGGAACAGGAATCCTCTGGAGCCAGGTGCTCCGGTTTGCGACTGTCACGATCGTCATCGCGCTGGCGGCGGGATGCGCCAGCCGTACGCCTGATGCTGAGGCCTTGCGTCGATCCATCTTGTACCACCAAGGCCCCGTGCGCGTAACAATTACAGATGGGCGAATCGTTGTGCTCGAGAAGCCCGCCGTAGTCAACGACAGCCTCACGGGAATTGTTCGAGGGAAACCACCCCGTGCTCTGGCGGTCGCACTGAATGAGATACGAAGCGTAGAGCCGGTACGGGCGGACCGGTCACGGGTGGCCAGCCGGCCAGTACAAGCCGGGGGTCTCCCCGGGCGTTGTAGTACCGGCCCGCCGATCACCCGTTACTGGCCTGCTCCAAACTTGGATTCCAGTGCGATACGCCTGAAGCCGGTCGTGCAGGCAAACCAATCACTGGCAACCGTCAACCCGTCCTGACTATCTCCGGCCCCGTCGCCCTCGCCGAGAAATTGTCAAAGCGGGTGTACGCCTTATTGAAAAACAGATTCACCAGCCCCGTCGGCCCGTTCCGCTGCTTTCCGACTATGATCTCCGCCCGCCCCTCGAGCGAGTTCCCGTCCTTGTCCGTCGCGCCGTCGTACACTTCCTGACGGTAGATAAACATCACGAGATCGGCGTCCTGCTCGATCGCGCCCGACTCGCGAAGGTCCGAGAGCTGCGGCCGCTTCCCTTCTCCCGTGCGCTGCTCGGGCGCCCGTGATAGCTGCGACAGCGCGATCACCGGAACGTTCAGCTCGCGCGCGAGCGCCTTGAGCGACCGCGAGATGTAGCTGATCTCCTGCTGCCGGCTCTCTACGTTGGTCGGCCCCTGCATGAGCTGCAGGTAGTCCACGATCACGAGCTGCACGTCGCTCTCCATCTTGAGTCGCCTCGCTTTGGAGCGAAGCTCGAGCAGCGTGAGCCCCGGAGTGTCATCGATCCATATCGGGGCATGGCTAAGTAGCCCGGCCGCGCGGCCGAGGCGGACGAACTCCTCGTCCTGCAGCTTTCCCTTCCGCAATCGCTGCGCGTCCACGCGTCCTTCGGCGGTGAGCAGTCGCTGGACGAGCGATTCCTTGCTCATCTCCATCGAGAATACGCACACCGGGATGTTGTTATCCAGGGCGGCGTTTTGCGCGATATTGAGCGCGAACGCGGTCTTGCCCATCGACGGCCGGGCCGCGATGATCACCAAGTCGCTCGGCTGGAACCCGGCTGTGATCTCGTCCAGGTCCTTGAAGCCGCTACCAACGCCCGTGAGGGTCGCGCCGCTGCTCTGGAGCTTCTCGATCCGCTCCATCGTCGGCCAGAGCAGCTCCTTGATCCGCGTGAACGCCTCGCGGCCGCGCGACTTGTTGATCTGGAAGATCTTGTGCTCGGCTTCGTCGAGCAGCTCCGGCGCGCCGAGCGGAGAATCGAAGGCGTCGCCGACTATTCCCGTGGAGACTTCGATGAGACGGCGCCGGAGCGCCTTCTCGCGAACGATCTTGGCGTGGTATTCGACGTTGGCCGCGGTGGGCACCATGTCGAGCAGCTCGGAGATGTAGTCCTTGCCGCCGGCCGCCTGGAGATCGCCGCGGCGGGACAGCTCCTCCGAGAGCGTGAGTGGATCGATGACGTCACCGCGCTCTGCGAGAGCGAGAATGGCGCGGATGATCCTGCGGTGGGCCTCGCGATGGAACATCGAGTCGTCCACGAACTCCGTCGCACGGAGTACCGCGTCCGAGTCGAGCATCATCGCGGAGATTACCGCTTGTTCGGCGTCCTCCGAATACGGCGGCTGGCGGTCGCGAAAAGGATCACGACCCTTGCCTTGCGCTATCGAGAACTCTACGGGCGAGCTGGACATCGTTCCACGTTGGTCGCTTCCACGCTGGATTGCGGAGAAGCGCAGCCGGGTGATAGGTGACGATCAGTGGTATTCCGTAATACCTGTGCACGAGCCCGCGGAGCTGGCTCAGCGATGACTTCGTATTGAGTAGCGTCTGTGCTGCAAATGTACCGAATGTGACGATGACCTTGGGGCGAATCAGCTCCAGTTGGCGAACCAGATACGGCGAGCATGCCTCGACCTCCGCCGGAAGCGGATTCCGGTTTCCGGGCGGCCGGTGCTTGAGGACATTGCAGATAAAAACTTCTTCCCGTGAGAGCTTGATAGCCTCGAGAATTTTCGTTAGGAGTTTTCCCGATTCTCCGACGAACGGACGCCCGGTCTCGTCTTCATTGGCGCCCGGCGCCTCTCCTACGCAAACCAGGTCCGCATTGGGATCGCCCTCTCCTGGAACAGGGTGAGTCGCCGTTGCATGCAGGGGACAGAGGGTGCACGCGCGCACCGTTTCGGCTATGGCGTCGAGCGATTCCAGGTTGGAGAAGGGGCTCCCGAAGAGCGCCGCATCGGCCGCGCCGACCACGATCCCCGTCTTGAACTCGCTCTCGACATCCGGCCCGCCGGCCTCGTAGCCGGGCTGTGGGAACGCGAGCCGCGGGATGCCAGCGGGCTTCGCCGGCTCACCCGCTCCTGCTTCGAGCAACGTTGCCCGCCAGTCGCCAGGCCCGGGATCAGCGGAGCGGGCGCTGGACGGATGCTCCCGCTCGGCGGCCGCCGCCGCTGTCACGGCCGACCCGCGAGCCGTTGACGCCTCGCCAGCAATAATTCGCAGCACGTCCTCGATCGAGAGCTTGTCGAGCACCAGCTCGGTCTCTCCCGTTTCGCGCCGCTGCTCGAGGTAAATCCGTAACTGCTCCCTAGGATCCATTCAGCAAGGCTCCGATCCGGTCGAGCAGCTCGTCCGCGAGCTCGGTCTTGAGCATCAGCGGCAACTCTTCGCGCGTGCCGTCCTTCGACATGAGCGTCACACGGTTGGTGTCCCCGCCGAATCCCGCGCCGGGCTCGTTCTGATCGTTCACGACGATCATGTCGAGGTTCTTGGAGCGCAGCTTTTCAGCCCCGCGGCGGGCGGCGTCTCCGGTTTCCAGCGCGAAGCCGACGATCACCGATCCTTTCTTGCGCGAAGCGGACGCTGCTTTCACTATATCGGCGGTCTCGGATAGCTCGAGGGTGGGAGCGCCGCCCTCCCTCTTGAGCTTGGTTTCGCCGGCGCCCTTGACCGTGAAGTCCGCCGGGGCCGCTGCCATCACGAGGGCGTCGATCGACGCCACTTCGCTCGACACGGCGCGAGCCATCGCCTCCGTGGTGTCGGCCCGAATCACGCGAAGTCCAGAAGGCACGGCGACGTCGGTGTGACCCGCGATGAGTGTGACGTCGGCTCCGCGTCGCCACGCCGCCGAGGCGATAGCTATCCCCATCTTGCCGGAGCTGTGATTCGATATGAACCGGACCGGATCGACGGGCTCGCGTGTAGCGCCCGTCGTCACCAGTATCCGCCGGCCGCGCAGCGAGCTATCTGGCTCCAGCAATCGCCCGAGTTGCGCGAAGATCGCTTCCGGCTCAGGCATCCTTCCGGGCCCGCTTCCCTCGCCGATCGCGAGCGGGCCATCGTCGGGGTCGAGCACCTTGTAGCCGATCTCCCGCAGGTGCTCCACGTTTCTGACGGTCTGCGGATGGGCCCACATGCGATCGTTCATCGCAGGAACGAACAGAACCTGCGAGCCGGTCGCCAACAGGCTGGCGGTGAGGAGATCGTCCGCGTGGCCGTGCGCCGCGCGGGCCATGAGATCGGCGGTGGCGGGGGCGATGACGACGACGTCCGCCTCCCGTGCCAGCCGGATGTGATCGAGCGCATGTCCGGGCTCGAATATCTCGGCGACCGCCTGCCGCCCGGTCACTGCCTCGAACGTGATCGCGCCGACGAACTCCAGCGCCGCCCGGGTTAGAACTACATCAACCTGCGCGCCCGCTTGCGTAAGAAGCCGCGCAAGCGAAACCGACTTGTACGCGGCAATCCCCCCGGATACCCCGAGCAGGACCCGCCGGGAGTCGTACGGGCGCGCGGGAAGCTACTCCGGCTTGCGACGCGGGATGACCTTGTACTCGATCGTGCCGCTCGACAGCTCTTCCATCGCACGCGTGGTGAGCTTCACCTCGCGCGACAGCCCGGCCGGAAATTCATTGAGCACGCGCGCGTACTTCGCGGCGACGAGGACCGCGAGATACTTATTGGTGGCGCTCCGCGCCGCTTCTTCGGGCGTAAAGACTCGCATCTATCCGATCTCCTGTTGTTTTTTGATTTCGATCTGCAATTGCTCGATGAGGGCGCTGACGTCGGTCTCTACGGACTGGCCGGTTCGCTCCCGCCGGGCCGACTCCGCGTCGATAATCGACGACACGCGGGCGACCGCAACGTCCAGCCGGTCGTTTGTCACCACATAATGATACATAGAAATCGCTCTGAGCTCCTCTACAGCCGTCTCCAACCGCCTGATTAGCGCTTCGGGGCCCTCGCTCCGCCGCCCGCGAAGCCTTTCCACGAGCACATCGCCCGAGGGCGGAAGGACAAAAATCAGCACGGAGCTCGGGAACCCGCCGGCGAGCTTACGCGCTCCCTGAACATCTATGTCCATCATCACGTGCTTGCCGCCAGCGAGAACCCGCTCGACCTCTCTCGTCAGCGTGCCGTACCGCTCTCCATGCACCACGGCCCATTCAGCGAACTCGCCCCGAGTGGCCGACATCTCGAACTCGTCGGTGGTGAGGAAGAAATAATCCACGCCATCCACCTCGCCCGCACGTGGCTGACGGGTGGTACACGACACCGAGTAGCCGATGTCCCGCCGCTGCCCCAGGAGCGCCCGGGCGATCGTCGTCTTTCCGCCGCCCGAAGGAGACGACAGGATGACCGGAAAGGCCCTCACTCCAGATTTTCGACCTGTTCGCGAATACGCTCGAGCTCTTCCTTGATCGATACGACCTCAGCGAGCATCGGCGCGTCGTTGGCCTTGCTGCCGGTGGTGTTCGCTTCGCGAAGCATCTCCTGCAACACGAACGACAGGCGCTTGCCCACAGCTTCCGCGCGGTCGTCGTCAAGCGTGTCGCGGAAAGACTTCAGGTGCGACTCGAACCGGTCCAGCTCTTCCGAGACGTCCAGACGATCCGCCATGATCGCGATCTCCTGGGCGAGCCGCTGCGGGTCCACGGCGACGCCGCCTGCCAGCTCCGCGACGCCACGCTCGAGCCGCGCCTTCTGCTCGGCCAGGCGGGCCGGCGAACGAGCCGCCAGCCGGCCCAGCGCACTCTCGATGATGTTCAGACGCTCGCGAACGGATTGCGCCAGGCGCCCTCCCTCTTCTCCGCGCATTGCCGTGAGCGCGGCGGCGGCCTGTTCGACCACGACCACCAGCTCGGCTGCGGTCCCTCCGGCCTCCTCGATCGCGCCCGTCACCACCACGCCAGGAAGCCGCAGCACCGTCGCAAGATCGAGCTCCGATGACAGCCCGTGCCGCTCGGCCAGCCCCCTGAGCTGCGACACGTACGCCGAGAAGCGGGCGTCGTCGATCTGGATCGGCGCGTCTTCGCTCCGTTCGGTGCGCACGCTCAGGGAGACATGGCCGCGAGCGATGTGGCGGCGCAACGCCTCGCGAACTTCGCCCTCCCACGCGGTGAACGCGGAGGGAAGCTTGATGCTGGCGTTGAAGAATCGGTGGTTCACGGTGCGAACTTCGACCGTGACCAGGGCCAGTCCGACCGTGCCCCCGGCGCTTCCGAAGCCGGTCATGCTATTTATCATCTGAGGCCAGATAAGTGATTACACGGCAACGACATCATCAGTTCCAAAAATCCCATCGCACGCCATATATCTGCACCTGCCTGATCAGGAATCCAGGCACGATATCGTGCTGCATCCCGAACATGTTCCTGGTCTGGTACGTGATAGCCGCGCGCATGATCCGAATTTCAAGCAGTCCGGAAACGACGTGGCTCGGAACCGTTACTTCGGGTGCTCCACTTCGCGTTGGAAAGGAGATCTCCGGCCTGTAGTCGTACGCAATCCAGGTGCGGAGGCCAAAATCGCCCCTCGGGAACCGAGACAGCCAGCGCGTGGCGAAGTTCAGCTCCGCATGCATCTGAAGCTCGGGAAGGTAGTCCTGGCCCGATTCCCACCGGGTCGCAAACAGCTCCGCGCCGATCCCGCGCCAGATCGCGCCACGAATTCCGGCGTACGTCCCGGTCCGCGATTCAGCCCCCGAAGCCACATAGGACGTGTCATACATCGCGGGCGCGCGGGTCTGGATCGTATCGGACGTGACCATCCCCGCGTACAGCCACGGTCCGAACAGCCGGAGCCCGGCCTCTCCGCGGAACGACCGCGAATCCGGCACGGCTGCGCGCGGTCCCTCGGCCGACAGTTGCGACACGCCGCCCGCGAGCGCCAGGAATCCCAACGGGGTGAACCTCAGGGTGGCATCCGAGCGGCGCACGTCCCGCTCGGCGTCTGATTCGGCGAAGACCGTCGCCGCCAGCATCCGCCTGTTGATTTCAGCTCGCCCGCTCAGCGAGTTGAACCCTTCCCCACCGTACCGCCGGAACCGCTCGGTAAGCGTGATCGAGGCTCCCCACCGCGAGAACCCCGCGGTCGCGATTAGTTGCGTGCGCGATCTGGTGGTGTCGGCCGAATCTGCGATGAACCCGCGGGACGAGATCTGGGAAGCGGTTATCTCCGGACTCGACTCCTTGATCTCGTGCGAAGCGGCAATGAGCTCCAGCCATGGGCCAGAGCCGACTGCGCCAAGCGAGCCGCGCAGGTACGCCAGCGTGTGCGTAGCGTCGTACGGCGGAATCCCTCCAGAGGTGAATGCGTCCTGCGGGTCGCGCCCGATGTGCGTTCGATTGGCCGTGGCGTCCATGCTCCACATCCGCCGGCCGATGCCGACGCGGCCGAACAGCGAGAGCCCTCCTCCTCCGCCACCGAACCGCCGATTTTGCGTGGACGATTGCTGCGCGGCTATCTGAAGCGCCTGCCCCCGGCCGAATCTCTTTCCGTAGAAGCCGCGGTAGATGTCGGTCTCTTCGTTGCCTGTGATCACGTCGGTGCGCGTGTAAGGCGCCGTGCGGTCGACCCCCCAACTGCGCATGTGCACGCGGATCTCTCCGGCAGCGCGCTCTACCGCGATCTCTTCCAGCGTCCATATCTGGATCGACGCGAGATCGTGAATCCCGTCGTGCCGCGGGTCCATCGGATCGAGCTCGACGCCGTCGTAGAAAAACCGGATCCTCTCGAAACTGCCGTTGTGCGCCACGGTCTGCGGCGTAGCGATCCACCCTGAGCGAAAAACCGTCAGCTCCGGAATCCGCCCGAGCAGATCCGTGACCGTGAGCGCGCCGCTCGCGAACATCTCCTCCCGGTCCCACCGGTACTGCGGGCCGATGTCATAGGTCGCTGGCGTGCGCCGCCGACCGATCCCGGCTTTGATTGTGTCCGGCTTCACCGAATCCGCGGCTACAGCTACGGTATCCCGAGATGTCGGGGGCGGGATCGGCTGCTCGCTCGCCGGAGGCACGACCACCTGGGCGCGCAGCCCTGCGGGCGCAGCCGCGAGAGCGCACAAGACGGCCCCGGCGACCACGCCGAGGCGAGCTGACGTCATGCGATCCGCTTCAGCTCGCCCGACCGCGGACGAACTCGACAAACGTTCCAACTGGCACGCCGGTGGGTCCTTTCGGAAGCGCGACGAGGTCGGTCTCCGAATACGAAGTTCCGGCGATATCGAGGTGAATCCATTGCATCCCTTCCGTGAACTCCTTGAGGAACATCGCGGCGGAGGTCGATCCCGCTGCGCGGCCGCCCGCATTCTTCATGTCCGCGACGTCCGACTTGATTAGCTCCTTGTACTCGTCCCAGAGCGGAAGGGGCCATCCCGGCTCGCCCGCGCGCTTGCCCGCGTCGATCACCTCGGCGGTCAATGCGTCGTCGTTGCTGAAGACGCCCGTGGCGGTGTGCCCAAGCGCGATGACGACCGCGCCGGTGAGCGTTGCCGCGTCGATCGTCACGACCGGGTTGAACCGGCGCACGTACGAGAGCAAGTCGGCGAGCACCATGCGTCCTTCGGCATCGGTGTTCACCACTTCGATGTACTTGCCGAGGTGGCTGCGCACGACGTCGCCGGGCTTGAAGGCGGTTCCCGACGGCATGTTTGTGGTCGCGCCGACGACGCCAACGACGTTCACTTCGAGCTTCATCCGGCCGATCGCCTCGAACGCGCCGAGCACGCCGGCCGCGCCGCACATGTCGAACTTCATCAACTCCATGTTCTGCGGCGGCTTTATGGAGATCCCGCCCGAGTCGAAGCAGAGTCCTTTCCCGACGAGAGCGATGGGCGCACCGCCGTTCCTGGCGCCGTTGTACTCGAGCACGATCAACTTGGGGTCCTGCGGCGTGCCCTGCGCGACGGCGAGGAAGGAGCCCATTCCTTCCTCCTGCATCTCCGTTCTCCCCCACACGGTGACCTTCATTCCATGACGGCCCGCGATCTCGCCCGCCGTTTCGGCGAGATAATCGGGTGTGCACAGATTGCCCGGCATCATCGCCAGGCGCCGCGCGAGCGAATGCCCTTCGGCCAGCGCGTGCCCGTTCGCCAGGCCGCGAGCGGCAGCGGGCGAGCTCTCGGCGGCGATCGTCACCGAGCCGAGCGGGGTGCGGCGCTCATTCTCGGGTGGTTGCGTCTTGGTCTCGGTGTACTCCCACGCACCAGCCGCAAGCCCGAGCGCTGCCGCCTCGACCTCGCGCTCGTTGAGTGCGCCTCCGTGCCACGTCATGTCGGCGACGCCGAGCTTGCTTGCGTGCCTCGCGGCGATCGCCGCAGCTCTGCGCAGCGAGCCTCCGCGATCGGATACAGCGCCCATGCCGATGAGCAGGACCATCCGCGGCCCGGACGCAGCGCCAGAGAGCAGCAGCGTCTCATCGCGGGCCCCGCGGAAATCGCGGTTGCCCGTGGCGCGGGAGATCGCTCCGGCGAGCGCGCTGTCCAGCTCGCGGACCTGATCGGTGAGCTCGGTCGTGTCGTCGAGCGCGAGCGCGAGGAGTGGCGCCCTGTGTGCGGCGAGGGGACCCGCGCCAAGCGAGATCGTCGGAATCAAGACTTCATACCTCCGACGACCGCTTCTCCGAAATCGGAAGTCGAGACTTCGGTTGCGCCCGGCATCTGCCGCGCCAGATCGTACGTCACGCGCTTCTGCTTGATCGCGGTCTCCATTCCGGTGACGATGAGCGCGGCAGCTTCTTTCCACCCCATGTAGTCGAGCATCATCACCCCGGAGAGGATTACCGAGCCAGGGTTGATCTTGTTCTTGTTGGCGTATTTGGGCGCCGTTCCGTGGGTCGCCTCGAACACCGCGAGGCCGTCGCCGACATTTCCGCCAGGCGCGATTCCGAGCCCGCCGACCTGCGCTGCCGCAGCGTCGGAGATGTAGTCGCCGTTGAGGTTGGGCGTCGCGAGCACGGAGTACTCCGACGGCCTGAGCAGGAGCTGTTGGAACATCGAATCGGCGATGCGGTCCTTGACTATCACGCAATCGGCGCGGGAAGCATCTCCCTTGAGGTCTGCCTCGGCACACGCGGCGCCCGCGAACTCTTCGCGGGCGAGATCGTAACCCCAGTCGCGGAAAGCACCCTCGGTGAACTTCATGATGTTGCCCTTGTGCACTAGCGTCACCGACTCGCGCCCTTTCTCGATGGCGAAATTGATCGCCATGCGGATGAGCCGCTTGGAGCCGAACTCCGACATCGGCTTGATGCCGATCGCGGAGTTCTCGCGCATGTCCTTGTTGAATTCCTTCTTGATGTAATCGCGGAGGCGCGTGGCTTCGTCGCTCCCGGCCTTCCATTCGATTCCGGCATATACGTCCTCCGTGTTCTCGCGGAAGATCACGACGTTGACTTTCTCGGGCTCCTTCATCGGCGCGCCAACGCCCTCGAAGTACCGCACGGGCCGGATGCAGGCATACAGATCGAGCACCTGGCGGAGCGTGACGTTGAGGGAGCGGATGCCGCCACCGACCGGCGTGGTCAGCGGTCCCTTGATGGATACGCGGAATTCCTTGAAAGCATCCACCGTTTCCTGCGGCAGCCAGTCATTGTGTTGCGAGAACGCCTTCTCCCCGGCGAACACCTCCATCCAGGCGATCTTCCGTTCGCCGCCGTAGGCCTTCTCGACAGCCGCGTCGAACACGCGCTGGGAGGCCTTCCAGATATCGGGGCCGGTCCCGTCGCCTTCGATGAAGGGGATGATGGGGTTGGATGGGACGGCGAGCTTGCCGCCCTGCCAGTCTATTCGTTCGCCGGCGGAGGGTACGGTGGAGAGCTTGTATGTGGCCATTATGCGTACGCTGGTGGGACTATTTCTGGTGCGGGGCTGTGGTCGCCAAAGCTAGCCGGTGAGTTAGGGCGACGCCAACGACGCACGCTGCGGCCGCCTCATGGCCGGATTTCGCGACGGGCCGCCTAATCCTTCGGCTTCATGGCGGCCACGAACGGCTCGAAATCGGCGAGCGAAGCAAACTCGGCGATGTGGTGAAAGTTACCCGTGTATGGCTGGCCCTGAGGGAGTGCGTCGAGCAACAGCTCTGGTTGATCCGCTATTAATACCCGGGACGAGAATCGAACTCGTAAGGCCCTAAGGCCGCGGGATTTTGAGTCCCGTGCGTCTGCCAGTTCCGCCACCCGGGCGAGAAGCTCAATCTAGCCCCGCAGGCGGTCTCCGCCCAGGCGCGCGCTGCGCCGCTCCCGGACGCGCTCCCCGCCCGCCCTGCCGCATTCTGTCGATCCGCCTCCGCAGCTCGCCCTGAAGTCCCAGGTACTTGGCGCGCTGGATCGGCGTCAGAAAGCGCGCGAGATCGCGCTGCTCCTGCTCTGTGATCGTCACGCGCTCGCGGTGCACGGCCATGATCTGTTCGATCAGCGACGCCACTCGCTGCTGGTCGGCGGCGACGTCTGGAGCGAGCTGCTGCCGGAGATCCCGGCGGAGACGCTGCTCGCGCTGCATCAGATCCCGGCGCCGCAGGTCAAAGCGACCTTCCGTCTCCTGGAGCTGCTGGGCCTGCGCGTCGGTCAACTGGAGCCGCTCCTTGACCATGACGGCGATACGCTGGCGGACCTGCCGCTCCAGCCCGGCCCTGCGTTGAACAGCCGAGCTGTCAGGGCGAACCTGCTGAGACTCCGCGGACGCCGCGCCACCGACGATCAGGAGACCGATGAGCGCTACTGTTCCGACCTTCCGCTTCATCGCAGATCCTCCTGATCGAGAGGCAGTACCGGCTCCATCAAAAGCGAGGTGGGCTCCTCACCCGGCATGGCATCGAATTCCGCCACTTCCTCAAGGAGCGCCAGAAGCTGATCGTCCGCCAACTGGCTGATGTCGCCGCCAAGCGCCAGTTGAACCGGGCCCTGCACGACTCGCGATCCAACCGCAGACGCGGGCACCGCCGCCTGCTCACCGCCACTCTGCGCGACGCCAGCATCTGCCGCAATCACGGCCGGCGCCGGCGACGACGAATCGCGGCTCACCCAGAGTCCAACTGCACCCAGCGCGACTATCAACGCCGCGCCCGCCATGCGCGCCGTGCGCGCAACTCGCGCGGGCACCCGGCGCGCGGCGAGCCGCTGCACGGTCGAAGCCTGGACCGCGGACGCGATGCGCACCGTATCCATCCTCGGCGCGAGCCGCATCGCCGCACGCGCGGTGCGCAGAAGCTCGACCTCCGCCGCGCAATCGACGCAGCCCCGCACGTGCTCCTGCACGCGCGCAGCGTCGCCGGCCGGGAGAGTACCGCTCACCAGCTCCGGCAGCACGTCTCTGATGTCGCCATTCACGCAATCATTCATCGCTCAAATACTCCTTTACCGCACGCATCGCGTTGTGGTAATGCACCCGCGCGGCGCCCTCGGTACTTCCGACGACGCTCGCAATCTCCCTGTACGACAGCCCCTCGGCGACTCGCAGCGTGAATACCTCGCGCTGAGTCGGCGACAGCCTCTCGATCGCTTCCCTCACCTGCTGCTCCGTCTCGGCGGCTACCATCGAATCGAGCGCCGTGAACTCCGTCGCCGCGCTGGAGTCGGTTATTTCCACGACTGCCGGTGCCCGCCTTGCAGCACGGCGGCGATCGAGCACCAACCGTCGCTCGATCGTGAACAGCCATGTGCGGAGCGCGCTCTCGCCGCGAAACGAATGCAACGATCCGAACGCGCGAACGAACGTGTCCTGCACCAGCTCCTCGACATCTGTACGTTCGCCAAGGTTGACTGCGAAACGGGCGAGCGCATCGCTATGCCGGCTGACGATGGCCGTAGCCGCCGCCGGGTCGCCGCGCTTCCATCTCTCGATGAGATCGCGGTCGGCCGTATCTGCCGGAACAGATGCCTCGCTCATTAACGCACAACTTATAGACGATGCCATTTGCTCGGTGTTAAGCGGAGGTGGCTATTGGCTGGCGGATGATAGCGGTTAGCTGTGGGCTGGTAGCCTAGGTTGTATGACGTTTGGACCGCGCGATTGTTAACCCCCTGCGCTCGCCTATATGTTCGCTGAATGATCGAAGCCATCTCCCACCGCGGCTCCCGCACCAGACACCCCGAGAACACCATCGGTGCGGTGCTCGGGGCGGTGGATGAGGGCGCCAATGGAATAGAGATCGACGTTCACTCCACCAGAGATGGCGAGATCGTCGTGCACCACGATTTCTTTCCGCGTGGCCAGGTTCCCGATCGAAAGCTCGCCACGCGGCCGATCGCCGATCTCACGCTCGCCGAGCTTCGACTGTTCGACATCGGGCACGGCGAGCAGATACCGTCCCTCCAGGATCTTGTCGCAGCCCTGGACGGCCGGGCGAAGCTGTACGTCGAGATCAAGGGTCGCGGCTGCGAGGAGCGGCTCGCGGCGACGCTCCCGCAAGCGACCACCAGAGTAGCCGTGCACAGCTTCGACCACCGGGGTATCGGCCGAATGGCGAAGCTCGCTCCGTCGATCCCGCGTGGCGTGCTCCAGGGGAGCTACATGGTGGACAACTGCCTCGCGCTGGAGTCCGCTTCCGCGACGGACCTCTGGCAGCACTTCGAGCTGATCGACGCGGCGCTCGTGCGCGAGGTGCACGACTGCGGCGCCCGGGTCATCGCATGGACCGTCAACGAAGCACGGGACTGGGAGCGGCTCGCCGATGACGGGGTGGACGCGATATGTACCGATAACGTCGCACGGCTCATCCGGTGGCGCGACGGAAGGCTGGCCTGACTCCCACCCGTTCGCGCCGCTGCGTATAATCACTTCGGCGCCCGCTCTGCCGCGTGCGCGACACAGTTCAACCTTCAGGAGAGTTTGTGTGAGGCATTTATTTCTCGCCGCTTTCGCCTCCGTGGCGCTGGCGTGCGCCGGACGAACTCCGCCACCAGCGACGTCACCTGGTACCAGAACGGCGACTGACACGGGCTCCCGCCCGTACGCCGGAACCCTGTCGTCACCGAACGCGAATCCATTCCCCAGCACCTACACGCCATTTGCGTCGCGAGCCACAGTGATCCGCAACGCGACCATCATTACGGCGGCGGGCCCGGCCATGCGGAACGGGTCCATCCTCCTGCGCGATGGCAAGATCGTGGAGATCGGAGCGACCGTGAACGCGCCCGCCGATGCAGTTGTGATCGACGGGACAGGCAAGTACGTCACGCCGGGGCTCATCGATACGCATTCGCATAGTGGCGCGGGCGGCGCGCCGGGCGGACAGGGAGTTCTCCTCAACGACGTCAACGAAGCCACCTCACCAGTGACGGCGCACGTATGGGTCGAGCACAGCGTCTGGCCGCAGGACGCGCAGCTGCCACGCGTGCTCGAGGGCGGCG
>JBPCJJ010000061.1:0-20555 GCA_051005405.1 Gemmatimonadaceae bacterium
GCCAGTCCGTGCCGCAGCCCGATGTCGAAATCGTTGTGGTCGTGCGCCGGAGTGATCTTGAGCGCGCCGGTGCCGAATTCCGGGTCCACGGTCGCTTCCGCGATGATCGGGATCGGGGTGCCGAGCAGCGGATTCAGCACAGTGCGGCCGACGAGCTGATTGTACCGGTCGTCTTCCGGATGCACCGCGACCGCGACGTCGCCAAGGATCGTTTCCGGGCGCGTCGTCGCGACGGTGACGTGCGCCGGCTCGCCCGCGCCCGCGTTCTCCAGCGAATACCGCACGAAGTGGAGCGTGCCTTCTTCCTCAGCGTGCTCGGCTTCCTCGTCGCTCAGCGACGTGAGGCAGCGCGGGCACCAGTGGATGACGCGATGCCCGCGATAGATCAGTCCGCGCTCGAAGAGGGAGACGAACACTTCGCGCACTGCCACGGAGAGCTGGGGTGAGAGCGTGTACGCGGTTCGGCTCCAGTCGCACGAGGCGCCGATCGCGCGGAGCTGCTCGAGAATGGTCCCGCCCGTCTTCTCCACGAACGCTTCGGTGCGCGCGACGAACGCCTCGCGCCCTACATCGAACCGCGTCTTGCCTTCGGCGCCGAGGGCGCGCTCGATCACGTTCTGCGTCGCGATCCCGGCATGGTCTGTTCCCGGGACCCAGAGCGCTTCGTCGCCGGACATCCTGCGCCAGCGGACGATGACGTCCTGTACCGTTTCGTCGAGCCCGTGTCCCATGTGGAGGACCGCCGTCACGTTGGGTGGCGGAATTACGATGGTAAACGGCTTGCGGTCCCCGCCCGAGCGGCTGGATCTGTCGGCGTCCGCGGTAAAAATCCCGGCCTTTTCCCAACGCGCGTACAGCTCGCGTTCAGTAGAGGCCGGGTCGTAGGTGGGGGGAAGCGGCGCCAGCATGCCTCAAGTTAGTTCCAGGCATTGCGAGGGGCACTGGCTCGCTCTACGCGCTCCCGTTTTTCAAGATCGATTCATTCCAACTAGTCGGCCAGGCCGTTCCCGCTCGTCGGATCTGCCACGTGATCGGCCTTTGGCACTCCAGAGGGAGCGACTGCGGACCCCCCCGTTCTGTCCCCCTTCTTGCCCCGCTTGACCGGCGGCTTTTTCGCCTCGGAGAACCCCGCGATGTCTTCCACGGCGTCGTCCAGCGCTGCGGCTTCGCTGTTCCACCGGTCTTCGAGTCCGGGGCGCGGATCCGCGTGCCTGTCCGGCTCCGAAGAATTCCCCTGGCGGCGGCGGCCGGTGCCCACACTCTGGCCTTCCCAATGCGCTTCGGTGAGCGTCGGGTCCCCGTCCGCGTACTTGCGCGCGGTTTCGTCCCGGAGGTCTTCCTCGGGGCGCACGGCGACGCGATTGACTATGGTATCGACTCCGGGGATTCCCCGCGCGACGGTGACGGCGTGCGTGACTTCGGATTCGGCGTTCACCCAGCCGGTCAGCTCGATGATCCCTTCGCTGATGGCGCCGATGTCGATCGGGCGCTCCTGCAGGATCGGGTCGTTGCTGAATGCTTCGAGGACCCGCTCTTCCAACTCCATCGAGCCGTCGACGTCCAGATCATCGTAGTCATCGCTCGCGGCCGCGATGCCGACTCCGCTGTCGGCGAACCCCCGGCCGGTGCCTTCCTGGAGGTCGAACTCATCGTCCTCGTACGCGTCGAAATCCTCTTCTCCCTCCAGCTCGCTCGCGCCTTCGCCGGCGAACAGGTCGCGCAATTTTCCCGGAAGCTCACGCAGCGCGCCAGAGCGTTGGGAGACGACGACACCGGCGGCGAAACCCGCGACTGCGCCGGCGAGTAGATACAGCATTCCCTGCGACGTGGAGTCTTCGTCGTGATAGCGGAACGGAGCCATGGTGTGATCCTGTAGCGGAAGATGTTGGTGAGAACTAGCTTACGCGTTCAGACGATTGCAATTTGCTCAACGTTTGGAAAGGCAAGAACAAGGCCACTTGGAAACATTAACTCTTACGCTTCCCGACGGTAAAGAACGCGCCGTTCCCTCCGGGACACTGGCGCGCGACGTGGTCGCGTCCATAGGCCCGCGCCTTCTAAAGGATGCGATTGCCGTAGAGGTATGCGGGTCAGTGCAGGACCTGGCGACCCCGATTCGGAGCAGCGGATCTTTCCGCGTTCTCACGGAGCGGGATCCCAGGGCGCTCGACGTCCTCCGGCATTCCGGCGCCCACGTGTTGGCGACCGCCGTGCGGCGACTCCGCCCCGGCGCGAAGATCGGCTTCGGGCCCGCGATCGACGACGGCTTCTACTACGACTTCGAAGTCGCCGAGCCGTTCACGGCTGACGATCTCGAGAAGTTCGAAGCGGAGATGCGGAAGGTCGCCGCCGAGAAGCATCCGTTCGTCCGCGAGGAGCTGTCGAAGAGCGCCGCGAAGGAGAAGTTCTCCGACGACCCGCTCAAGCTCGAGCGGCTCGAGGAGCTGCGCGAAGACGAGGTGATCTCGACGTACACCGACGGGCCGTTCGTCGATCTCTGCCGGGGCCCGCACGTTCCGGACACATCGTATCTCAAGCACTTCAAGCTGCTGCACACCGCGGGCGCGTACTGGCGCGGCGACGAGAAGAGGCAGATGCTGCAGCGCATCTACGCGACCGCCTTCTTCAGCCAGAAGGAGATGGAAGAGCATCTTCACCGGCTGGAGGAAGCGAAACGCCGCGACCACCGGGTGCTGGCGCAGCAGCTCGATCTGTATTCGACGGACCAGCGGGTCGGCCCGGGGCTGATCCTGTGGCACCCGCGCGGGTCGGTGATTCGCAGCGAGATCGAGAACTTCGAGCGCGAGCTCATCATTCGGCACGGGTACGATCTCGTTTATACTCCGCACATTCTTAGCGAGAAGATCTTCGAGATATCAGGGCATCTCGAGAACTTCCGCGAGAACATGTTCGGCGCGATGGACATTGAGGGCGCGGCGTACAGGCCCAAGCCGATGAACTGCCCGGGCCACATCTGCATCTACCAGTCCAGGCCGCGCTCGTACCGCGATCTACCGATCCGGTACGGCGAGTTCGGCACTGTCTATCGGTACGAGCGCAGCGGCGTTCTGCACGGCATGCTGCGCGTGCGCGGATTCACGCAGGACGACGCGCACGTCTTCTGCACGCCCGAGCAGGTTCCGGACGAGATCTCGCGGCTACTCGACCTTGTGCAGGAGATGCTCGCGGCGTTCGGGTATCCGTACACGATCGAGCTGGCTACGCGGCCGGCCGAGAAAGCGCTGGGTGACCCCGCCGTCTGGGAGCAGGCGCAGAACACGCTTGCCAGCGTGCTCGAATCGAGGGGACAGGAGTTCACCATCGACGAGGGCGGCGGCGCGTTCTACGGGCCCAAGCTCGATTTCAAGCTGATCGACGCAATCGGGCGTAAGTGGCAGGGACCGACGGTGCAGCTCGACTTCAACCTGCCCGAGCGGTTCGAGCTCGAGTACACGGGCGCGGACAACGCGACTCACCGGCCCGTGATGCTGCACCGCGTCCTGGTCGGCTCGATGGAGCGGTTCGTGGGCGGGCTGATCGAGCACTACGCCGGCGCGTTCCCGCTCTGGCTCGCGCCGGAGCAGATACGCGTGGTGCCGATCGCCGAGGAGGTGACGGGGTATGCGCAGACCATCGTGGACCAGTTGCGCGGGCTCAGGATCAGAGCGGAGCTGGACGCGCGGTCCGAGACTCTGAACTATCGAATCCGCGAAGCGGAGATGATGAAGGTGCCGTACATGGCCGTGGTCGGCAAGCGCGAAGCGGAAGGCCAGACGGTGGCGCTGCGGGCCCGCGGGGCGGGAAAGAAGCAGGAAGCTCTGCGTGTTTCCGATTTGATCGACAGGCTGAAGAGCGAGATCGAGACCCGGGCCGTTCCAGCTGAACAATCCTTGTAACCTCTAACATCCGCAGGTCACCATGCATCGTTTCCGGCTGCTTCCCCTCGCGTTCGCTCTCGTCCTCGGCACAGGCACCGCCGCGGCGCAGTCCCCGCCGGTTGCCGCCTCGATACCCAAGGTGGATACCCTGCACGGGAACGTGCGCACGGACCCGTACTTCTGGCTGAGGAGGCGGGAGAATCCGGAGGTCATCGCGTATCTGCAGGCGGAGAACGCGTACACCGACACGATCATGGCGGGCACGAAAGAGCTGCAGGAGCGGCTGTACCAGGAGATCCTCGGCAGAATCAAGCAGACCGATCTGTCGGTGCCGGTGAGGCGCGGGCCGTACTTCTACTACACGCGCACCGTCGAGGGACAGCAGTATCCGATCTACGCGCGGAAGCGGGGCAGCCTGGACGCGGCGGAAGAAGTCTATCTCGACCAGAACGTTCTGGCCGAAGGAAAGTCGTACCTCACGCTCGGCGTGACGACGGTCAGCCCGGATCACCGGTTCCTCGCGTTCACGGTGGACACGACCGGCTCCGAGCACTTCACGCTCATGGTGAAGGACATGAGCACGGGCGAGGTGCTGCCGGACCGGATTCCCGACGTGCACTTCTCGGTGACGTGGGCGGCGGATAACAAGACGCTCTTTTACACGAAGACGGATTCGGCACACAGGGCCGACCGGGTGCTGCGGCACATCGTGGGAACGCCCACGGCGAGCGATTCGGTGATCTTCCACGAGCCGAACGTGCTGTTCAACGTCGGCGCGTTCCGGACGAAGGACGACGAGTACGTGATGATCGCGGCGGAGAGCTTCACCAGCTCCGAGTACTGGTACGTGCCGGCGCGCGAGCCATCGACCGCGTTTCGTGTCGTCGAGAGGCGGCGGCCGGACATCCTGTACTCGCTCACGCATCGGAACGGCGAGTTCTACATACGCACGAACGACGGCGCGAACAACTTCAAGATTATGGTCGCGCCCGCGTCCAATCCGGCGGCCGCGAACTGGAGAGAGTACGTCGCGCACAGCGACACGGTGCTGATCGACGGGCTCGACGCTTTCAACAATCACCTGGTGCTGTACGAGCGCTCGAGCGGATTGAGGAAGATACGGATTCGCGACCTCCGCACGAAGTCCGACCATTACATCACGTTCCCCGAGCCGGTCTACACCTACAGCCCGTCGGGCAATCCGGAGTTCGACACGAACCTGCTGCGGTTCACGTACCAGTCGCTGATCACGCCCGCGAGCGTGTTCGACTACGACATGAACGCGCGCGCTCTCGACTTGAAGAAACGCACCGAAGTCCTCGGCGGCTACGATCCGGCGCAGTACGGCACGGAGCGGACGTGGGCGCGGGCCGCCGACGGCAAGCTGGTTCCCGTCTCGCTCGTCTACCGGAAGCCGTTCCTGCGCGACGGCACGCGCCCGATGCTGCTGTATTCGTACGGCTCGTACGGCTCGAGCACGGAGCCGGCGTTTTCCTCGAACAACCTCAGTCTCGTCGACCGCGGAGTCGTATACGCGATAGCGCACATCCGCGGCGGGCAGGAGATGGGTCGTGCATGGTACGACGAGGGGAAGATGCTGAACAAGATGAACACCTTCACCGACTTCATCGCGGCCGCCGAGCATCTCGTGCGGGAGCGGTACACGTCGAGCGACCGGCTCGCGATCCGGGGCGGGAGCGCGGGCGGACTGCTCATGGGCGCGGTCGTCAATCTGCGCCCCGACCTGTTCAAGGTGGTGGTCGCCGACGTGCCGTTCGTGGACGTGATCAACACGATGCTCGACGCCTCGATCCCGCTGACCGCGCAGGAGTGGGAGCAGTGGGGCAACCCCGCCGTGCGGGAGCACTACGACTACATGGTAGCGTACTCACCGTACGACAACGTCGAGCGCAAGGCGTACCCGATGATGCTGGTGACGACGGGACTGAACGACCCGCGCGTCGCGTTCTGGGAGCCGGCCAAGTGGGTCGCCAAGCTTCGCGCCATGAAGACCGACCAGAATCTGCTCCTTCTGAAAACCAACATGGGCGCTGGCCATGGCGGCTCGTCGGGCCGGTACGATGCTTTGAGGGAGGTGGCGTTCCGGTATGCGTTCATATTGAAGGGCCTCGGGCTGGAAACCGTTAAGTAGCTTTCTCTCATGCCAGATCTCTCCCGCCAGCCGGTAATCGTCTCCGCAGTACGCACGCCGATCGGCCGCTACCTCGGCGGGCTGGCGTCGCTCACCGCGCCCGAGCTGGGCGCGATAGTGATCAAAGAGGCGATCAAGCGCGCTGGCGTCGGAATAGAAGACATCGAGGAAGTCCTGATGGGGCACGTACTCCAGGGCGGCACGGGGCAGGCCCCGGCGCGACAGGCCGCGCTCAAGGCGGGCCTTCCCGGCACGGTCGCCGCCACGACCATCAACAAGGTGTGCGGCTCCGGTCTCAAGGCGGTGATGCTCGCTGCGCAATCGATTCGCGCGGGTGACCAGCAGGTCGTGGTGGCCGGCGGGCAGGAGTCCATGTCCAACGCGCCGCACTACCTCTATGGGATGCGGCAGGGGATAAAGCTGGGCGACCAGACGGTCGCCGATGGTGTGCTCAGGGATGGGCTCTGGTGCTCCTTCTGCGATACCCACATGGGTGGCCACGCGGAGTACACGGCGCAAAAAGCCGGCGTGAGCCGCGAGCAACAGGACGAATTCTCGCTTCAGTCACACCAGAAGGCGCTTGCCGCGATGGAAGGCGGGAAATTCGGAGAGGAACTAGTGTCAGTCGAGGTTCCCGGGCGCAAAGGTCCGACGATCGTCTCCGCTGACGAAGGTCCGCGCAAAGAGACGACCGCAGAAGCGCTCGCCAAGCTGCGCCCGGCCTTCCCCGGAAAGGAAGGAGACAAGCTTAGCGTGACCGCGGGGAACGCTTCGACGCTCAACGACGGCGCGTCGGCGCTGGTGGTGACCTCCGAGCAGTATGCGCGCGAGCACGGACTCACGATTCTCGGGAGGATCACCGGTTACGCCACAGGCGGCGGAGAGCCGCGGGATCTGTTCTTCGCCCCGATCGTTGCAGTCGAGAAGCTCATGCGCAAGTCAGGAGCGTCCATCGGCGACTACGACCTGATCGAAGCCAACGAGGCGTTCGCGGCTCAGGCGCTCGCCAACGGCAAGGGCCTTAACTGGGACTCCAGCAGAGTCAATGTGCATGGCGGCGCCATCGCGCTCGGCCACCCGATTGGCGCCAGCGGTGCGCGCGTGCTCACGACGCTGCTCCATGCGATGCGCGATCGCGGCGCCCGAACGGGGCTCGCCACTCTGTGTCTCGGCGGGGGCAACGCCGTCGCACTTTCTGTAGAGCGGGCCGACTAGCGCGTCGTTGGGACGCGAAATCCTCTTCTCAGGTGACGGAAGTCTCCGCGCCGTATGGCGCGGAGCGCTGTTCATCGCCGCGTGTGTCGTCGCGCTTCTTGTCGCGTCGGTAGCCGCTGCGAGCTTTCACTCTGCGGCGGCGATGTTCGGGCTCAGGGTAGTCGTACACCCGATCGTGTACCCGCTGGGATTCCTCGCGGCGCACTATTTCGTGTTGCGAAAGGTAGATCACAAGGAGTGGAGCTACGTCTGGCTGGGCCGCGGAGCCGCTCGCCCTTCGAAGCTCGCGTGGGGAGTGGTATTGGGCTCGCTCGCGGTGGCGATTCCCGCCGCGCTGCTGCTCGGAACGCAACAGCTCCAGGTCGTCACCGCGCCCGACGGCGGCTGGTGGGGCACGGCGCTGCTCGCAGCGGTGGTGTTGTTGCCGAGCGCTTTCGCCGAGGAGCTGTTCGCGCGTGGCTACATTCTGGCATTGATTCGGGAAGCGGCGGGATGGAAGGTCGCCCTGGCGGCGACGAGCATCGGCTTCGGCCTTCTGCACATCGCGAATCCTGGCGCCAACTGGCAGTCGCTGAGCGTGGTGATGTTGGCCGGCTTTTTTCTTGGCGCGATCGTCCTTGTTACCGGCAGCCTGTACGCCGCCACGCTGGCCCATTTTGCCTGGAACTGGTTCATCGCGGCGGTGCTGCACATGCCGGTCAGCGGGATACCGGTCGCGGGATCGCCCGATTATCGCGTCGTGGAAACTGGGCCGGATTGGCTGACCGGGGGGAGCTGGGGGCCAGAAGGAGGGCTCGCAGCGGCGTTCGGGCTCAGCATGGGATTGATTTACTTATCCTGGAGCGCGAAGAGATCGAATCGAGCCTGACTACGTACGAGCACCAGTCACTTATCACTAGTCACTAATCACCAGCATGAACGAACGCATCGCCGTAATCGGCGCCGGGCAGATGGGCAACGGAATCGCGCACGTGTTCGCGCAAAGCGGCCTGGAGGTCACGCTCATAGACGTGTCCGCCGACGCGCTGCAGAAGGCGCGCGACACGATCGCCAGGAACCTCGACCGTCAGGTCAAGAAAGGGACGATCGTAGCCGAAGCGCCCGCGGAGATCCTCGGACGCATCAAGACGAGCACCGATACGAGCGCCGTGGCGGACGCGGGGCTGGTGATCGAGGCCGCGACCGAAAACGCCGACCTCAAGTACAAGATCTTCGAGGGACTGAACGCCGAGGCTTCGCCCGAGGCGATCCTCGCGTCGAACACCAGCTCCATCTCGATAACGGAGATCGCGCGGCGCACGAGCCGCCCGGACAAGGTGATCGGGATGCACTTCATGAATCCGGTTCCGGTCATGAAGCTCGTCGAGATCATCCGCGGCCTCGCCACATCGGACGAAACTACGCTGCGCGTGGTCGAGCTCAGCAAGCGGGTGGGGAAGACGCCGGTCGAGGTGAACGATTATCCCGGCTTTGTCGCGAATCGCATCCTCCTTCCGATGATCAACGAGGCCGTGTACTGCCTCATGGAAGGTGTGGGAACCGCGGAGGCCATCGATCAGGTGATGACGCTCGGGATGAACCATCCGCTCGGTCCGCTCGCGCTTGCGGACCTGATCGGGCTTGACACCTGTCTGGCGATCCTCGAGGTGCTGCACGACGGACTCGGCGATTCCAAGTACCGGCCGTGCCCGCTGCTGCGAAAGTATGTGGCGGCCGGCTGGCTGGGCCGAAAGACGGGACGCGGCTTCCACGCGTATTCCTGAGCGCCTTTTGTGACGCACTCGACGAGGCACTCGACGCTGCACGAGCTGACGGAAGAGCAGCGCGAGATCCAGAAGGTCGCGCGCGAGTTCGCCGCTGCCGAGATCGCGCCGAACGCCGAGCGGTGGGATCGCGACGCTTACTTCGACGAATCGCTGATTGGAAAGCTTGGCGCGCTCGGGCTGCTGGGGATGTTGCTTCCCGAAGAGTACGACGGGCTCGGGCTCGACACGACGACGTACCTGATGGCGCTCGAGGAGGTCGCGGCCGCGGACGCGTCGGCGGCCGTACTCATGAGCGTGCACAACTCGCTGCCGACACAGATGATCCTGCGGTTTGGCACTGACGAGCAGAAGAAGAAGTTTCTTCCGCCGATGGCCCGGGGCGAGCTGCTTGGCGCGTTCGCGCTCTCGGAGCCCGAGGCGGGGTCTGATGCCGGCTCGCTCACGACGCAGGCCACGCGTGACGGCGACGATTGGGTTTTGAGCGGCACCAAGAGCTGGGTCACATCGGGAAGTCACGCCGGCGTGATCGTCGTGATGGCGCGTACGGACTCGCCGGAGCTTCGTAGAGGGCCACGGGGCATCGGGGCATTCATAGTCACGCCCGATCTCGCGGGCTTTTCCGTCGGCAAGAAGGAGAACAAGCTCGGTCTCCGCGCGTCGCCAACCGTGCAGCTCGCCTTCGACGGCATGCGGGTGCCCGGCTCGCAGCTGCTTGGCGACCCATCGCACGGCTTCATTTACGCGCTGCAGTCGCTGGACAACGGACGGCTCGGGATCGCCGCGCAGTCGTTGGGGATCGCGCGCGCCGCACTCGAGCATTCTTTGGCGTACGCGACGGAGCGAAAGCAGTTCGGGCACGCCATAAGCGAGTTCCAGGCGATCCAGTTCAAGCTCGCGGACATGGCTATGCGGATCGAGGCGGGGCGCAGCCTGCTCTACGCCACCGCCGGGGCCAAGGATCGTGGCGAGTCGATCAAGCATTTCGGTGCCATGAGCAAGTTATTCGCGAGCGAGACCGCGATGTGGGCGACGACCCAGGCGATCCAGATTTTCGGCGGTTATGGGTACGTTAAGGATTATCCGGTCGAGCGACTGTTCAGGGACGCGAAAGTGACCGAGATTTATGAAGGAACTTCGGAGATTCAGCGGGTGGTCATCGCTCGGGAGTTGCTGAGCTTTCAGCAGTCAACCAGTCACTAGTCCCTAGTCACCAGTAACTTCTTTTAATGGAACTCTTCAAGACCGTCCGCGACATGGGCCATGAGCAGGTGGCCATATGCAGTGACAAGGCCTCCGGCTATTGCGGGATCATCGCGATTCACGACACGCGGCTGGGGCCGGCGCTTGGCGGCACGCGGTTCTGGAATTACGACTCCGAAGACGAAGCAATCACCGACGCGCTGCGGCTCGCGCGCGGGATGACGTACAAGAGCGCGGTCGCGGGGTTGAATCTCGGCGGCGGCAAATCCGTGATTCTGGGCGACAACAAGACCAGGAACAGGGAAGCGATCTTCCGCGCGCACGGCCGGTTCGTGGACACGCTCGGCGGCAGATACATCACCGCCGAAGACGTGGGCACGAGCCCGTCCGACATGGATTTCGTCCACATGGAGACGACGCACGTCGCGGGACTGGCTTCGAAGTCCGGAGATCCATCGCCCGTCACCGCGCACGGCGTTTTTCGCGCGATCGAGGCCGCGGCGAAGCACCGATGGGGATCGAGCGATCTGAGCAATCGCACCGTCTCGCTTCAGGGGTGTGGTCATGTGGGGCATTATCTCGCTACGGAGTTGCACGCCGCGGGCGCGCAGCTCGTCGTCACCGACATCGACCCCGAGAAAGTGAAGCAGGTGGTCGCTGACACCGGCGCGAAAGTCGTTGCGCCCGGCGAGATATATACGGTGAAGGCGGACATTTTTGCGCCATGCGCACTCGGCGGCATCATCAACGACGAGACTCTGCCGCAGCTCAGAGTGGGGATCGTTGCGGGGGGGGCCAACAACCAGCTCCTGGAGGAGCGTCACGGAGACGCACTCGAGGCGCGCGGCATCCTGTACGCTCCGGATTACGTCGCCAACGCCGGCGGCGTGATCAACGTGTACAGCGAGCTGGCCGGATGGGATATGGAGCGCGCCTTCAAGAAGGCGGACGAGATCTTCGACACGGTGCTCGGAGTGTTCGAGCTTGCGAAGTCGGAGGGGATTCCGACCTATCGCGCCGCGGACCGCCTGGCGGAGCGGCGGCTCGGCGACCCCAGGGCTGTCCGCAAGTCGATCGGCGAGTGGCCCCCGCGCAACGGGCACAGCGCGTGAGCACTGCGCACGGGGAAAAGATCCCGATCGGCGCCGACCACGCCGGCTTCGAGATGAAAGAGCAGCTCAAGACGGAGCTTGCCCGACTCGGATACGAGCCGGTGGATATTGGAGCGCAATCGGAGGAAGCGAGCGACTACCCTGATTTCGCGCATGCGCTGGCGCAGCAGGTCTCGACAGGCGAGGCGCGCAGGGGCGTTCTGCTTTGCGGAAGCGGGATCGGCATGGACATCGTGGCCAACCGGTATCCCGGCGTGCGCGCCGCGCTGGCCTGGCAGCCGGAAATCGCGGAGCTGTCGCGCAAGCACAACGATTCGAACGTGCTGGTGCTTCCATCGCGATACATGTCCAACGACGCCGCCAGGTCCGCGCTGCGAACGTGGCTGGAGACCGAGTTCGAAGGCGGGCGCCACCAGCGCCGGGTCGAGAAGATCGAGTCGCCAGCCGCGACGAGGCCGCAATGACGGAGAGAAACGCAGCCGCGGGCGGGTCGCAGCTTCGCGCGCTTCGCGCGTACGATCCTGAAATAGCGAAGCTCATAGTCGAGGAGACCGACCGGCAGCGATACGGGCTCGAGCTGATAGCGAGCGAGAATTTCGTGTCCGAGGCCGTGCTCGAGGCGATGGGCACGCCGCTCACCAACAAGTACGCGGAAGGATTGCCGTCGAAGCGGTATTACGGCGGCTGCGAAGTGGTGGACAAGGTCGAGCAGATCGCGATCGACAGGGTCAAGGAGCTGTTCGGCGCGGAGCACGCGAACGTGCAGCCCCACTCGGGCGCGCAGGCGAACGCGGCCGTCTATCTCGCGTTCCTCAAGCCCGGCGACAAGGTTCTGGGGCTGGACCTGTCGCAGGGCGGGCACCTCACGCACGGCTCGCCGGTCAACTTCTCCGGCCTCCTGTACACCGCGGTCCATTACGGCGTGAAGCCCGAGGATGGGCGGATCGACTACGACGCAATGCGCGAGATCGCGCGCAGGGAGCGTCCGCAGATGATCATCGCCGGTGCGAGCGCGTACGCCCGGATCATCGATTTTCCGGCGTTCGCCGAAGTGGCTCACGAGATAGGCGCGAAGTTTGTAGTGGATATGGCGCACATCGCGGGGCTCGTTGCGACAGGGCTGCATCCGTCGCCGGTGCCGCACGCCGACGCCGTGACGAGCACCACGCACAAGACGCTGCGCGGCCCGCGCGGCGGATTGATCCTCTGCAAGACCGGACACGCGAAGGCGATCGACAAGGCGATGTTTCCCGGCACGCAGGGTGGCCCGCTGGAGCACGTGATCGCCGCCAAGGCCGTGGCGTTCAAGGAGGCGCTGCACCCGTCGTTCAAAGGCTACTGCACGCAGGTGATTGCGAACGCGCAGGCGCTGGCGAACGCGCTCATGTCGCGCGGCTACGAAATCGTCTCCGGCGGCACGGACAACCATCTTCTTCTGGTGGATCTCCGGAACAGGAATCTCACAGGCAAGGTCGCGGAGCTTTCACTGGACAAGGCGGGTATCACCGTGAACAAGAACACGGTGCCGCGCGAGACGCAGTCGCCGTTCGTCACGAGCGGAATCCGGATCGGCACACCTGCCGTGACGTCACGGGGAATGAAGGAAGCCGAGATGGAGCGAATCGCCGCGCTGATCGAGCGCGTTCTGGTCGCGCCGGACGACGACGCGGTGTGCAGGAAAGTACGGGCGGAAGTGCGCGAATTGACTGGCGGGTTTCCGCTCTATCCAGCATCATTCGTCGAGGACACGGACCAGGAGCAGAAAGTTGGTTGAGCTGGCGTTTCGTGACGGGGTCATGGACAGGATCAGGCTCCGGGAGCCGCGGTTCGAGGAGGGCGCGTATCTCTTCGTGCTCGCGGGACTGGAGTTCTGCCAGGCCCGGCTGCCGGAGCGCCGCCACATTACCGGAGCGGAGCTCGCGATCGCGTGCCGCGACCTTGCACTCGAGCGGTTCGGCGTAATGGCCCGCCTCGTGCTCGAAGGGTGGGGACTGCGCGGCACCGCCGACATCGGCGCAGTCGTATTCACGCTCGTGAACGAAGGGCTGCTTCTCAAGTCATCGGCCGACAACCAGGGTGACTTCATCGGCGTGTACGATTTCGCCGGCGCATTCGAGCGCGACTACCCCTGGGGCTGCGCCAGTCCGGCGTAGCATGACTGCCCCGGTCCCGGCGGCAGTCGTCGCGGGACGATTCCAGACATGACAGTAGTCGTTACCACCGCGGCAGAAGCGTCGGCACTCGACGCCGCGACGATCGCTGCCGGGACGCCCTCGCGCCTCTTGATGCAACGAGCCGGTAAAGCCGCCGCCGTGGAGCTCATCCGTATCCTCGGCGATCGAGCGTCAGGCGGAGCGCGGGTGCTCGCCGGCGGCGGCAATAACGGCGGCGACGGCTGGGTGATGGCTGCGGAGCTTGCGCGCCGCGGCATTCCGGTGGAGCTGATCGAGATCGCCGCGGCCCGCACCGAGGATGCAAAGGCGGAGCGAGCGGACGCGTTGCCGGTGCTCGCCGTGGCGAAGCGCCCTGGCGAAGGCGCGGCGATCGTGGACGCATTGATTGGCACGGGATCGTCCGGCGTGCCGCGCGGTGCGATCGGCGCGGCGGCGGCCGCGATCGCAAAGGCGCGCGCCGCCGGTGCCTACGTGATCAGCCTGGATCTGCCCAGCGGGCTGGACGCCACGACGGGCGCCAGCGCGGGCGCGGTTACGGCGGATGCGACCCTGACTTTCGGCAGCGTCAAGCGCGGGCTTCTGATCTCGCGGGCGAGCTGCGGGCGCATCATCGCGCTGGACATCGGCCTCCTGCCGCCGGCCGGTGACGTCCAGCTCCCGGAGCTGCTCACGGCGGGCGACGTGTATCCGATGATCCCCGCGATACTCGCGCGCGCCCACAAGGGAACGCGAAAAAAAGTCGCGATCGTCGGCGGGAGCGAGGGGATGGCGGGCGCCGTTCTGCTCGCGGCGCAGGGCGCGTTCCGCAGCGGCGTCGGTCTGCTCCGTCTGTGCGTGTCGAAGGGGAGCGTGAGCGCCGTGCACGGGGCGGCTCCGGCGGCGCTCGTCACCGAATGGCAGCCGGACACCGAGTTCGCGGACGCCAACGTGGCGTGGGCGGACGCAACCGTCATCGGCCCGGGGCTCGGCAAGTCTCCGCGCGCGCAGCGCCTCGCGGAGCACGTTTTCCGGGGAAAGGCAAAGCTGCTCGTAGTGGACGCCGACGGCCTCAACATTTTTTCGCGCGACGCCCATGAGCTCGTCGAGCTGCTGGACGGCCGACCCTCGGTGCTCACGCCTCATCCCGCCGAGCTGGGACGGTTGCTCAGGCGCGGGGCGCAGGAAGTCGATGCGCAACGGTTCGACATTGCGCTCGAAGCCGCGCGGTTCTTCGGCGCGGTGGTGCTGCTCAAGGGCACACCGACCATCATCGCCGCGCCGGACGGTGAGGTGCGCGTGAGCGCGGCGGGAACACCCGCGCTTGCGACTGGCGGCAGCGGCGACGTGCTCGCCGGTATGGTCGGCACCCTTCTCGCCCAGACCGGCGACCCGTTCGCGAGCGCGTGCGCCGCCGCGTGGATACATGGGCGCGCCGCCGAGCTGGCAACCGGGAGGCGGAGCCCGCGCGGAACGACGCTGGACGATGTGCTGCGAATGCTCCCCGACGCGTGGCAACCGGTCGACGAGAACCTTGCGCCCGGCGTGCTCGCCGAGCTGCCCGCCGTTCGATGAGTCACGACGCCAGCTTCCGCCACACTCCACTCGGCGCCGGCGGCGAGTTCGATGTCGTGCGGCGGCTGCTCGAGCGGTGGGGTGACCTCGCGGCCGGGATCGGAGACGACGCCGCGATCCTTTCGCCGCATTCGGGACAGCTCGTCATGAGCACGGACACGAGCGTGGAGGACGTCCACTTCCGCAGGGAGTGGATCACGCACCGGGAGATCGGGTACCGCGCGACCGCCGCCGCGCTGAGCGATCTCGCCGCGATGGCTGCCGCGCCGCTCGGAGTATTTCTCGCGCTCACTTTACCTCGCGACGATGTCCCGCTGGTGGACGAGCTGGCCCACGGGGTCGGCGAAGGCGTGCGATTCGCCGGGACACGAATTCTCGGCGGGGACGTCACCCGCGGCGACAAGCTCTCGCTCACACTGACCGTGATTGGATCCGCCGACGTGCCGGTGCTGCGCAGCGGCGCGAGAGCCGGTGATCGCGTGTACGTGACGGGACGCCTGGGCGGGCCGCTCGGCGCGTTGCGCGCTTTCACACGGGGGTCGGCTCCGGAGCCCGAGCATCGGGCGCGGTTCGCGCATCCGGTGCCGCGGCTGAGAGAATCGCGCTGGCTCGCCGCGCGAGGAGTGCGCGCGGCGATCGACATATCCGACGGGCTCGTTGCCGATGCGCGGCACCTCGCCGCCGCGAGCGGAGTCGTGGTCCGCCTGTGGAGTGAAAAGCTGCCCGTGCTTGCGCCGATGTCCGCTGATGACGCTGCGGCGAGTGGCGAGGAGTACGAGCTTCTGGTTTCGACGCCGGATGTGCTCGACGAAGCGGCTTTCGCGCGCGAGTTCGGCGTGGAGCTGACAGAGATCGGTGAGGTATGCGCCGACGCCGAGCCGGACGTCGTGCTCACAGAAGATGGCCAGCGCGTGGCCGCGCCGGCCGGCCACGACCACTTCGGGTGATAGTGCGCCTGATACTCGTGGGGCTTGCGGCGCTTATCATGACGCCCGCGATGACCGTGCTGCTGCTTCTAGCGAAGCTGTTTCGCGTTCCCGACCGCGCCGGGTCGATCTATGACGACATCCCACGCTGGTGGGCCCGGACCCTGCTGTGGGCTGCGGGGGTCAGCGTTCGTGTTTACGGCGCGGAGTGGGCGCGTGGATCTTCGCCACGAATCTTCGTGGGCAACCATGTGAGCTGGTTCGACGTTCTCGCGAGCGCGGCTGCGCTCCCGCGCGGCAAGTACGTCGCAAAGGCCGAGCTGTTCCGGATACCGGTTTTCGGGCACGCGATCCGGTGGATCGGGATGATCGCGATCGACCGGGACAACAGGAAGGCGGCGTTCGGATCGCTCGAGCGCGCGGCCGCGAAGATCAGAGAGGGGAATTCGGTGGTCGTGTTTCCGGAAGGGACCCGGGGGGAGGAATATGCCCTGCGTCCGTTCAAGAAAGGCCCGTTCGTCCTGGCGATTACCGCCGGCGTGCCGATCGTCCCGATGGTCATTCACGGCACTATCGAGCGGATGCGGAGGGGGAGCTGGGCAATCCACCCGGGAGCAATAGAAGTAACTTTCGGCGAGCCAATACCCACGACCGGGTACGCGTTCGACGACCGTGGCGAGCTCGTGGAAGTCGTGCGGTCGCGCATGTCTGGAATCCTGCGCGAGAAGTACGGAGTGGAGGAGCGGCTGGACGCGGTTCGAGGTCGCTAATCACGAATCATAAATCACTAATCACTTCGGTTCCCATGCCATCCATCATCGACATCCGCGCCCGCGAAATCCTCGACAGCCGCGGCAATCCCACCGTCGAAGCCGATGTAACCCTTGCGAGCGGCGCGTTCGGCCGCGCGGCGGTGCCGAGCGGCGCGTCCACAGGCGCGCATGAAGCGCTCGAGCTGCGCGACGGCGACGACGAGCGCTACGGCGGCAAGGGCGTGCAGCAGGCCGTCCAGAGCATTGTGGAGCGAATCGCGCCGGCTCTCAACGGGATGACCGCCGCCGACCAGATCGCGATCGACCGGGTGATGATCGATCTCGACGGCACGCCGAACAAGGGGAAGCTTGGCGCGAACGCGATTCTCGCCGTTTCATTGGCGACCGCGCGCGCAGCCGCCGAGGACACGGGACTTCCATTGTACAGGTACCTGGGCGGCCCGATGGCGCGCACGATGCCGGTCCCGATGATGAACATTCTGAATGGCGGCGCGCACGCGACCAACACCGTGGACCTGCAGGAGTTCATGGTCGTGCCGATCGGCGCGGACACCTTCTCCGACGCGCTCCGCATGGGCGCCGAAGTGTTTCACTCGCTCAAGAAAGTTCTGGTGAAGCGAAAGATGTCCACCGGCGTCGGCGACGAAGGCGGATTCGCGCCCAACCTCGAGAACGACGAGGACGCGCTTCGCGTCGTGGTCGAGGCGATCGAGAAAGCCGGGTATGCACCGGGCACGGAGATAGCCATCGCGCTCGACCCGGCTGCCTCGGAGTTCTTCAAGGCCGGCATGTACACGTTCAAGAAGAGCGGCGGCGGCAGCCTGGATGCCGACGGGATGATCGATCTGTACGGGAAATGGCTCGACAAGTATCCGATCGTGTCGATCGAGGATGGCCTCGCCGAGAACGATTGGGAGGGATGGGCAAAGCTGACCGCCGCGCTCGGCGACCGGTGCCAGCTCGTGGGCGACGACCTGTTCGTGACGAGCACGGAGCGGCTCGCGAAAGGAATCGATGGCGACATCGGCAACGCGATTCTGATAAAGCTCAACCAGATCGGAACGCTGACCGAGACGCTGGAGGCGATCGAGCTCGCGCGCGGCAACGGATATCAGTCGGTCATCTCGCATCGGTCCGGGGAGACGGAAGACACGTTCATCGCCGATCTCGCGGTCGGCACGGGGGCCGGGCAGATCAAGACCGGCTCAGCGAGCAGAACGGATCGCGTGGCGAAATACAATCAGCTTTTGCGGATCGAGGAGCAGCTCGGCTCGCTTGCCGAGTATCCGGGCGGAGCGGTTTACGGCCTTTGAGAAAACCGCTGCTCGCGCGGCTGGCGGTGCTCGCCCTGCTTGCCGCCGCGCTCTACTTCGCCGTCCAGGGCGGAGAGTACAGCACCGCTGACGTCTTGCGCCAATACGTCGCGAAGCGGAAGATGACCGCCGAGGTGGACTCATTGCGACGGCTCGTGGATTCGCTGGAGCGCTCGCTCAAATCGATCGAGACCGATCCGGTGGTGCAGGAGCGGATCGCGCGCGAGGAGTTCGGGATGGTTCGCGGCGATAAAGAGCTGCTTTACCGCTTCGCGGGGGCGGACTCGGCGCGCCCTTAGCTCCGCCCTACTTGGTGCGAACCACCACGAGCCTGAAGTTTGGCGGCGGCGCGCCGCCATTGACCACGAACGTGACCGTGCTGGTGGTGGACGCTGCCACACCGAGCCTGAAGTATGCCGCGCCCCCGTTGACCATCGTCACCGCCGGGGAAGTAGCGAGGTTCTGGGTCTGGAGTGGATAGGCGAACTCATTGGAAGGGAGCAGCTGCAGCACCGACCTGAAGTTCCAGCTCGGGTGCGTGTACTGGGCCGGCATCCCCGTAAGCGCGTCGTCCACGTAATTCGCGACCGCCCAATCGCGCGTCGCTCCTCCGATATCCTGGCCGAACTCGGCCCGCACGTTCACCAAGCCCGTGGTATTCGAGTTCACGAGCCGGCCCCAAACGGCCTCGACGGGTGCATGGGAGAACGAAGGCCGTCCCGGCGCCCGGGAGATGGACAAGCGGGCGGGACCGCGCGCGCCTTTGCCGAACCGCGCACGCGCCTGCGGGACCATCGCGGGAAGGTCGCTCCTCTCCATCGCGCGCAGCCGCCTGTGGAACGCCACATCGAACGGGACGCCGGCCGTGAGGCTTTCGATAGTCGTCGCGCCGATCTGAAGTCTGTTGGCCCCTGCGGCGAACAGTGACGGCGTGGGTGGACCGCTAACGGTGAGAGCATTCGTGGCTGCCCCGGTTGCCGTGAGCCCGGCCCCGTCGGCGAATGCCACCAGGGTGTACTCCGTGCCAGCTCCGCCGTCGATCACGAACGACGCTGCCGCGGCCCCTTCGATGGTGCAGCGGGCGTTGACGCCGAGCACCATCGGCGGAACGCACACTGGCTCGGAGGCCGGAGTTGCAGTGCCGCGGTCGGCGAGGTAACGCAGCCACGACCAGGTGGCTCCACGTGTCGCGAGGCCGTCATTGCTGGCGTACGGCGAGTTAGCGGATGGCGCCCTGAGATACGTGCTGAGGCGCCCCCAGTTGGAGGTGGAGTATGAGTTTGCGGCCGCCTGGATCTGCGGGGTCGATTGGATCGTCGGGGCTGTCAGGTTGGACTTGGGATTGAGGCCGCTCGCTTCGTAGAACAGGAGCTCTTCGGCGATGTGCGCCAGTCCCTCTTCCATGAAAATCGTTTCCGGCCATTGGGCCGACGTGTTGATGAAGAGACGCCGCGACGAGTTGATGAGGTGCTGCATCTCGTGGCCGATCACGCCGACCGCGATGCGCCGAACAACGTCAGTCGCGCGGACGTTTCCGTTTACCACGCCGGTGGGGTCCGGAACGAGGATATAGAACATCTCGGCCTGGTTGCTGCCGGGGCACGCCGGGAAATTCCCGGTTTGAACTTTGGGAAAGAGATCGCGCGCGAAGAAGAATCCGCCCACGACTCCCGTTGAATTGGCCGGGGTCAGCTCGTTCACCGCCCGCGTGAAGAACGCGATGACGCGGCCCCCGCCGTCGATGTCCGCAGGGGCGCCGAAGTTGCCCGTGACAACAGGCCACACGAGGCTCTCGAAAGTCGCGGCGAACGACTGATAGTCGGCGGTCGTGAATCCGCCGGACGGGTTTGACAGATCGGCGACGATGGTGAGGTGGGCTGTCTCCGCCTCGACGCGGCCGGTCCTGATGTCGGGGCTGTCGCACGCGCTGTTGGCGTTGGCGTTGTACTGCCGGAGATCCGCCGCAAGCGCGACAGCCGTCGCCGTGAACGTCACCGGCGAGCCCGCAAGGGTGCCCGATGTCGCGGTGAGCGTTTGCGTCCCGGCGGTCGGACCCATCGTCCAGCTTCCAACAGTGGCGATGCCGGCGCTGTTCGTCAGCGGCGTTGCGCCCGTGACCGAGCCGCCGCCCTGAGAAACCGCGAAGGTAACCGTCACGCCGGCGACCGGGTCGCCGGCGGCGTCCTTCACTATCACCGACGGTGGCTGCGGTACTGCAGTGTTGACCGTGGCGCTCTGGCCGTTGCCCGCGTTCACGGCGATGGATGCAGCGACGGGCGCCGGCGTTATGGTCAGCGTCACCCTGTTGTTCTTGGCTCCGATCGCGGCAGCAACATCCACCGTGCCGGGCGCCACCGCAGTCACCGTTCCGTTCTGCTCGACTGTCGCGATCGCGCTGTTGCTCGTGGACCAGACGAACGTCTGGCTAGTGAGAACCGTCCCGGCGGAATTGGTGGCCTGGGCGCTCAGGAGCATGGTCTTGCCGGCAGCCAGCG
>JBPCJJ010000062.1:0-82015 GCA_051005405.1 Gemmatimonadaceae bacterium
GGTTGGAGCTGTGCAGCACTCCGGTTTCCGCTGCCGCGACGATCGCGTCCCGGATGCCTGCATCCGCGTAGCCGAGGGCATTGACGCCGATACCGCTCGTAAAATCGAGATACGCCCGTCCGTCGGACCCGAACAGCTCGACGCCGCGGCCGCCCACGATCTGGATGGGCGCACGCTTGTAGGTACCGCGGATGGCCGACTTCCGAGCGCGAGGGATTTCGTGCGCGAGCACGGGGAGCGACAGCGTCGTCACGCTACGAGACTCGCTGCGAGGGTGATGCTGGTGCCGAGGCTGGCATCGAGAACGCCGGACAGCGGCGCCACGCGAACGGAAGCAACGCCGCCCGCCAGCGCGGCGTGCGCGGCCTCAAGCTTTGCAGCCATGCCGTTGGTCGCTGTCCCACTCGCGATCAGCTCGCGTGCCGCGTAGACGTCGAGAACGTCGAAGGCCGTGCCTTCCGCGTCCAGGACTCCGTCGACGTCGGCCACGAGGAGCAGCTCTTCGGCGCCCGTCGCGACGGCGATCGCTGCCGCGGCATCGTCGCCGTTCACGTTGAGCGCGCCCGGTCCGTCTCCATTTGCCGCCAGCGGCGAGATCACCGGCAGGTAGCCGGCGTCGAGGAGCGCGGACAGAAGGCTCGTATTCACGCGTCCCGGCATCCCGACGTGGCCGAATTCCTCGATGCCGAGCGGTTGCGCCTCCAGGAATCCGGCGTCTTCGCCGGATATTCCAACTGCGGGCACACCAGCGCCGACGAGCATCGACACGAGCCGCTTATTGACGAGCCCGGACAGCACCATTCGCACGACGCCGATGTCGTCCTCGGAAGTGACGCGCCGTCCGCCGGTGAAGCCGGGGGATCCGCCGAGTCGCCGCTGCATGGCCGATATCTCTTCGCCGCCGCCGTGAACCACGGCCATTGCGCCGGGCGCGGCGTGCCAGGCCGCGGCCAGCACGGACGCCAGCGCCGGCGAAGACTGCGCCCGGCCGCCGAGCTTGACGACGGTCTTCATGGCGGTCTTCACGAGGGAAGACCTACGCGCTCGTCCAGGCCGAGCAGCAGGTTGGCGTTCTGCACAGCCTGGCCGGCCGCTCCTTTGAGAAGGTTGTCGATGGCCGCGATTACGACGAGCGTCGGCTGCCGCACGTTTGCCGCGGCATGGACACTGAGGCGGACGACATTCCGGTGCACGACGTCGCGCAGCGAGGGCAGCTCGTCGGTCACTTCGATGAACGGCTCCCCGGCGTAAAACTGGCGCCAGAGCGCGCCGGGTTCCGCGATGCTCTCGGTAACCGGAACGGTGATGGTGGCAAGTATGCCGCGCGCCACGGGCAACAGGTGCGGCGTGAAGAGAATGTCGTTGTCACCGCCAAGCTCTCGCACGAGCGCATTCATCTCCGCGAGGTGGCGATGCGCATTGCCCGGCGCGTACGCCCGGAAATCCTCCGCGACCTCGGCGAACATGAGCTCCTGCCTGGGAGCGAAGCCCGCACCCGTGACACCGCTCGCAGCGTTCACGTTGATCGTCGCGCCCCGGCGCACCAGTCCTCGCGCGAGCAGCGGGGCGAGCCCGATGAGGACCGCCGTCGGGTAGCAGCCGGGGTTGGCAATCAACTCCGCTCCGGCGATCGCGTCCCGCATGATCTCGGTCAGGCCATAGGGCGCGGCGGCGGCATTGTTCCCCGGGCGAAAGTCCGAGGAAAGGTCGATCACCTTTGCGCCACTCGTGCGCGCTGCGCCTACCCACTCGGCCGAAGCGCCGTGCGGGAGTGCGCTGAACACCATTTCGGCGGCATCGAGCCGCACGTCGTCCGGTGCGAGGAAGGTGATCTCGCGGGCGCCGAACCGCGCACGCTGCCCGCGCTGCCCGTTGGCCGCGGCGAACGCCAGCTCCATCCCCGGATGCCGCGCGACCAGTCCGCAGAGCTCGCGCCCGGCGTACCCGCTCGCGCCTAGAATTCCGACCGCAACCTTATGCATCTATAATGCATAAGGATGCAGACGCCGTATGTCAACGGCTTATGGGCTCCTGGAGGAGCTCAGTGGAATTCGAGTTCGGAGTGCACCGGTATGGAGTCGACCAGTTGCGAGTTTACTTCCTACTGGACTCCTCGTTACCGGTGCACTCCGAACTTGGATTCCAGTGAGCTCCTCCAGGAGCCCATGAGCCGTTGACATAGCCGCGTTGCAAGATTATGCATTATAGATGCATAAGGTTGCGGTCGGAATCCTGGGCGCGAGCGGGTACGCGGGGCGCGAGCTCTGCGGACTGGTCGCGCGGCATCCGGGGATGGAGCTGGCGTTCGCCGCGGCCAACGGACAGCGCGGGCAGCGCGCGCGGTTCGGCGCCCGCGAGATCACCTTCGTCGCACCTGACGACGTCCAGCTCGATGCCGCCGAAATGGTGTTCAGCGCACTCCCGCACGGCGCTTCGGCCGAGTGGGTAGGCGCAGCGCGCACGAGTGGCGCGAAGGTGATCGACCTTTCCTCGGACTTTCGCCCGGGGAACAATGCCGCCGCCGCGCCGTACGGGCTCACCGAGATCATGCGCGAATCGATCGCGGGCGCGGAGCTGGTCGCGAACCCGGGATGCTACCCGACCGCGGTGCTCATCGGCTTGGCGCCGCTGCTCGCGCGCGGGCTCGTGCGCGCGGGCGCGACGATCAATGTCAACGCCGCGAGCGGGGTCACGGGCGCGGGTTTCGCGCCCAAGCAGGAGCTCATGTTCGCCGAGGTAGCCGAGGATTTCCGCGCGTACGCGCCGGGGAACGTCCACCGGCATCTCGCGGAGATGAACGCGCTGGTGCGCGAGCTCGGAGGCGACAACGACATCCTGTTCACTCCGCACCTTCTCCCGGTCGCGCGTGGGATACTGGCGACGATCACCGTGCCGGTCACGGAAACGATCGCGGAGCCCGACGCGCTCTGGCGGCAGTTCTACGCCGGCGAGCCGTTCGTCGAGGTAGCGAACGATCCGCCGTCGCTGAGGGATGTCGTGCACCGCAACGTCGTGCGCCTCAGCGTGCACCACGCTGCCGGCGTGCGCCAGCCGACGCTCGTCGTAATTGCGGCGATCGACAACCTGCTCAAGGGCGCGGCCGGACAGGCGGTGCAGAACGCCAATCTCCTGCTCGGGCTGGACGAGCGGGTCGGGCTGCCCGCGTGAAGACGGTGATCAAGATCGGCGGGCGCGCGCAGGCGTCGCCTTCGCTGGCAGCGACGGTTGCCGAAGCCTGGCGCGCGTCGCCGGGAACGCTGTGCGTCGTGCACGGCGGGGGCGAGGAGATCTCCGCGATGCAGCGCAGGCTCGGCGGCTCACCCGGATTCGCCGGCGGGCGCCGTGTGACGTCGGAGGAAGACATCGCCGTGGTTCGCATGGTGCTGTCGGGGCTTGTCAACAAGCGGCTCGTGTCGCAGCTCGTCGGCGCCGGAGTTCCCGCGGTCGGAATCTCCGGAGAAGATGCGGGGTTCCTCGAAGCGCAGCCGCTCGGCATTCAGGAATTCGGTCACGTGGGCATGCCCGGGCGCGTGAGCGTCGCGCTGCTCGACGCGCTGCTCGGCGCCGGTTACATGCCAGTGGTTTCTCCGCTCGCGCGAAGCGCGGACGGCTCCGGCGCGCTCAACGTGAACGGTGACGACGCCGCCGCCGCGATCGCGGTGGCTACGAACGCTGAAGAGCTGCTGCTCGTGGCGGATGTGGATGGAGTCATCGGCGCGGGAGGCAATGTCCTCGATCTGCTGGACGTGGAGGCCGCGCGCGGACTCATCGCGAGCGGCACCGCCTCGAACGGCATGGCCGCGAAGCTCGAGGCCGCGCATGCTGCGCTCGCCGGCGGAGTGTCGTCGGTGCGTATCGCGCCGCTCGCAGGCGTGCTTGACGCGGAGCTCGGAACCCGAATGACGCTCGCGGCGAGCCTCGCGGCATGACTACGCTCTCGCTGCCCGTGATCGATCAGCCGGCGCCGGCGCCAGCCTCGCGCGCCTCGGCGATCCTTGGCACGTACAAGAGGGCGCCCCTCGAAATCGTCGGTGGGCGCGGCGTCGAGCTCCTGGGCGCCGACGGCCGGACGTACCTCGATTTCGCGAGCGGAATCGGCGTCAACGCGCTGGGCTACGGCGACGCCGGGATGCGCGCGGCGATCTCGGCCGCGGCGGACACCGGCGTGCTGCACAGCTCCAACCTGTACGCGACCGAGCCGGGCGAGAAGCTGGCGCAGCGGCTGGTGGACAGCTCGTTCGCCTCGTCCGTGTTCTTCTGCAACTCCGGCGCGGAAGCCAACGAGGGGGCATTCAAGTTTGCGAGACGATGGGCGCGGTCGATCGGCGGGCCGCGGAAGCACGAGATCGTTGCGCTGCGCGGCGGATTTCACGGTCGGCTGTTCGCCTCGCTTGCCGCGACGGACCGGCCTGCGTACCGCGCACCGTTCCGTCCGCTCGCTCCCGGCATATCGATCTCGGAGCGGGACCTGGACGACCTTGCTAACCTGCTCGATCGCGACACTGTCGCCGCAGTGATACTTGAGCCCGTACAGGGCGAGGGCGGAGTTCGCGTGCTCGACTCGGCATTCCTGCACGGAGTGCGTGAGCTGACGCGCGAACGCGACATCGCGCTGATCTTCGACGAAGTGCAGTGCGGGCTCGGGCGCACCGGGACGCTGTTCGCGTATGAGCAGACCGGGGTGGTGCCGGACATGGTCACTCTCGCCAAGCCGCTGGCCGGCGGACTGCCGATGGGCGCCGTGCTGCTCTCCGACGATGTCGCGAAGACGATCCAGCCTGGCGATCACGCGACGACGTTCGGCGGAGGCCCCTTCGTCGCGTCGGTCGCGCTGCACGTGTTCGACAGGATATCCGACGAGTCTTTGCTGACGAGCGTCGTCGAGAACGGGCTGTGGCTCGGCGAGAAGCTTGCCGGGCTGGTCGCGAGAACGCCGCGTGTTCGCGCCGTCCGCGGAGTCGGGTACATGTGGGGAATCGACGTCGTGGAGCCCGCGGCCGACATCGTCGCCCGCGCTCTCGATGCGGGGCTTCTGATCCTCTCCGCGGGCGACTTCACGCTGCGCCTGCTGCCGCCGCTCATCGCCGGCCGCGAAGAGCTCGACGCCGGTCTTGCCATCATTGAAGGGGTGCTGTCGTGATACACCACTACGTTCGACCGTTTCTTTCTGGTCGCGAAGATGTCGCGATCCGCGCGGCGCGCCGAGCGGATGCGGACGCGATCATGCAGCTGGTGAACGGTTACGCGGCAGAGGGGATCATGCTCCCGCGATCCCTCGATTCGGTGGTGCACGCGATGGATGATTTCATCGTTGCCGTGGACGCCCGCGGCAAAGTGCTTGGCTGTGGCGCGCTCAAGGAGTACTCGCCGTCTCTCGCGGAGGTTTCCTCGCTGGCGATCGTGAGGGAAGCCCAGGGTACCGGGCTCGGCAAGCGCATCGTGCGCAAGGTCGAGGAGCTGGCGGCCAAGCGCGGCGTGGACGAGCTGTTCGCGCTGACGCTGACGCCGGCGTTCTTCGAGTCCGCGGGATATTCGGTCGCGGATCGCGCCGGCTACCCGGAAAAAATCCGGCGCGACTGCCTTCGGTGTCCGCGGCGGATCCGGTGCGACGAGGTATGCGTCGGGCGCTCGCTAGCTATCGCGCAGCCCATGGAGGCCGCCGCGTAGCAAGGTCGAGGGGCCCGTTGTATCGTACAGGATATCGTGCCGGTCTCAACCTGGTATCCCGATGATACGAACAGCCTTCGCCATTCTTGCGCTCGCGCTCGCAGTCGTGGCGTGCGCGCCCGCGACCGTCGCCACGCTTGTGCCCGCGGCCCGGACAGCTACCGACAGCGCGGAGGCCCTCGCGCTCTTTCGCGAGAACATCGACGCGATACACAAACGTGACCGGCCCCGGTACATCGCGACTTATCTTCAGAGCGCGCGCCTCGCGCGGAACGGACCGGAGGGGCTGGAGCTCGGATTCGACGACTGGCCCGCGCGCACGAGCACGAGCTGGCCGGACACGCTCATGGCCCGCGATCTTGTGGTAGTTCCGCTAGCGGCTGGTGTCGTCTATGGCAGCTACCGCTACGACGTGCGCTATGGCGATTCGCTCAGCGTCGGCGTTTCGGAGCGCGTGTTCGTGAAGACTCCGTCAGGATGGCGGATTGCCGTGACAAGCGCATTCGGAACTCCTCTCGTCTTTTCACCAAGGCCCTGATCAATGCGTATCCGAAATCTTGCCGCCGTTTTCGCGCTCGCCGTCGTCGGGTGCGCCTCGTCGCTCCAGCAACCCGCCGTTTCCGCGCAGCCCAAACTGGTCGTGTTCATCACGGTCGACCAGCTGCTCCCGGAGTACTACGACCTGTGGAAGCACCAATTGAACGGCGGCCTCGCTCTGCTGTACACGGAGGGCGCTGTGTTTCAGGACGGGTACCAGGACCATGCGATCACGGAGACCGCGCCGGGTCACGCTGCAACAATGTCGGGACGGTTCCCTGTGAGCACCGGAATCGCTTCGAACAGCGCGGGGGTAAGCGATCCCGCGATGCCACTGGTCGGTACCATGGGGGCCGGGGCGTCGCCGCACCGGTTCCAGGGAACGACGTTGACGGATTGGATGCTGGCGCAGGATCCGTCGACGCGCGTGCTGTCGGTATCCCGCAAGGACAGGGGCGCCATCCTTCCGATCGGCAAGAGCCCGTCGGCGCAGGTGTTCTGGTATTCGCCCGCGCGCACCGGCGAGGGCAATGGCGCGTTCGTGACGAGCCGGTACTACGCCGCGGACCTGCCCCCGTGGGTCCAGGCCTTCAATGCGAGGCGAACGCCGCATTCGTACGCCGGGAAGTCCTGGAACCTGCTACTGCCCCAGAGCGCCTACGCGGAGCCGGATAGCGTGCCTGTAGAGAATCTTGGCCGCGACTTCGTCTTTCCTCACGTCGCGACCAGTGACTCGGCGACGATCGCGTATCTGCTCCCGAACTATCCGTGGATCGACGAGCTAACGCTTCAGCTCGCGCTCGAGGGAGTGAGCCGGATGGAGCTTGGTGCGGGCGGCAGAACGGATTTGCTCGCGGTGTCGCTCTCCGGGATGGATGGAATCGGCCACGCGTTCGGGCCCGACTCGCGGGAGGTCCACGATCATTTCCTCCGCCTCGACCGCATGCTGGGCGGGTTTCTCGATTCACTGTTCGCGCTGCGGGGTCGCGGCAATGTGATCGTCGCCCTCACCGGCGACCACGGCGTTGCTCCGTTTCTCGACGTGAGCGGGCTTCAAAAAAATCCTGACGCGAAGCGCGTGTTCATCGGTCCGGTGATGGCGCGGGCGCGGCAGATGATCCGCGACGCGGGCGGCGATACCACGGCGATTTCGTTCGGTAGCGGCGCGCTGACGCTCGACCGCGGTTCGCTGGGCAGCGTTGACGTCGATGCGCTGGTCGCAGCGTTCGCGGACAGCGCGGCGCGAATCCCCGGAGTGATGCGGGTGGACCGTCCCAGCGAGCTCGCCAGGCGCGACACCGTGCAGGATCATATCGCGCGCCGCTGGCTGCACATGTTCGCGGATGACAATGATGCCGCGCTCGTGGTCACGATCACGCCGTACAGCTATTGGGGCGCGGGGACTTATGCGACGCACGGGACGCCCCACGACTATGACGCGCGCGTGCCGGTCATCTTCCTCGGCCCTGCGTTCAGGCCGGGGATGCACGCCCAGACCGCGCGCGTTGTGGACATGGCGCCGACGCTCGCGCGGGTGCTCGGCGTGACTCCGCTGGAACGTCTCGACGGAGTGGTGCTCGGCGCGGCGCTCCGGTAGCCGGTCGCCGGTAACCGCTATGTCGCGGCGAAGCCGCGCCCCGGATGGAGGGCGCGCGCCGGGCGTTATGCCGGCGCTGGACGAAGCTTCGTTCGGGCCGGCACGCACGCTGAATCTCCGCGCATCGCTCCCGACAGCGTCGGAGGCTGTTTCGCGCGCCGAATCGTGGCTGCGCGAGCGCCAGATGTCACAGGAGGGCGATGTCCTCGTGATTACGGGACGCGGCAAGTCCAGCGAGGGCGGAGTGGCCGTGGTCAAGCCAGCGGTCGAAAAGCTGCTGTTCTCGCTCCGTCGCCGTGGCGTCGTGGCCGCGTGGCATGAGCATAACGATGGGTCGTACGTCGTTTCCCTCGCACCGGTCAGCGCACTGTTCGCGGCTCCGAAGCGGAAGCGAGAGGCCCCGACCCCGCTTCCGGTTCCGGGGAGCCTCGCAGCGCTTTCGGCGACGACGACGGACCTGCTGCGCGAGGTGGCGTTGAGGTCGTTGGCCGGGCTGGGGATCGATGCCCCCGCCGACGGCTTCACTCGGGACGAGATGCTGGCGACCTTCTCCAAGATCGCGGGTGCGCTTCCGCCCTCGGAGGATCAGGAGGAGGCGCTTCGGGCCGCTCTTCGCCACGCGCTAGCCGAGCTGGAGGAGGCATTGTGAACGGGCGCGACGATTGCAAGAAGGACCCGTCGTCAACCGGTTCCCATAATGTCAGCAAACGAACAGTTTCAGCCTGGGCAGCTCACGCGTGACGATCTCGAGATCCTCACCGCGTATGGGGCAAGAGCCAACTGGCCGTCGGGATTCGCTGTGTACGAGCGAGGCACGCCCGCGAACGGGGTTTTTGTGGTCGTAAGCGGGCGGATCGTGTTGGGCAGCAGTGGCCGCAACAAGCGCGATTTCGTATCCTGGGTCTCATTCGAGCGCGAGACTTTCGGCTGCGAGGGGCTTTCTCCGGACGCGCATTATGCCACGAACGCGTGCGCCGCAGTTCAGAGCGAAACTCTGCACCTCAACTTTGACGGCTACCGCGCCTTGGTGCGAGAGCAGCCGGCCTGCGCCATCGCACTCTCCAGCCAGATGGTTACCGAGCGCGCCGCGATCCTGCAAAGGCTGCACGATTTCGCCTCCGCTTCGGTCGAGGCGCGGGTAGTGGCCGCGCTCGATCGCCTCGGCCACGACCCGTCCAGCAAGGCCAATGGGACGCTCGTCGTTTCGCCCGCCGACTACAGGCTGGTATGCGAAATGGTCGGTGCGACACGGGAATCGATTTCGCTGGCGCTCGGACGTCTGGTCGGGTCGGGAGTGGCCGAACGGAAAGGGACCTCGTACGTGATCCACCGCAGCCAGCTCGCCTCATCGCCGGCCTGATCGCCGGGGCAGGGCCGATAGAGCTTCGCGGCACCGCCGATTCCGCGGTGCTTCTGCTGCACGGCTTCGGCGACACGCCGCAGACTCTTTCCTACGTTGCCGCCTCGCTGCACGCGGCCGGTTTCCATGTCCGTGCACCATTGCTTCCGGGACATGGCCGCACCGTGGATGAATTCGATCGTTCGACCGCAGAGAGCTGGATATCTCACGCCCGCGGGGAATACGAGTCGATGGTTTCGGCGTACAGGACCGTCGGCCTCGCGGGATTGTCCATGGGAGGAGCGATCGCGGCAATCATCGCGGCGGACGACCGCCGGCTGCCGGCCCTGGTTCTGCTCGCTCCCTACGTGGGGATGCCGGGTTCCGTCGCCACTGCCGCCCTGACGCACCGGGTGTGGGGGAGATTCGCCGGGCAGTTCGGGGCCTCGAGTGTGCGGTCCATCCTCGATCCGGAGGAGCGGGCGAAGAATCTCGCTTACGGAGTTACCACAGCGGGATCGATCCACCAGCTCTACAGGATCACCCGCATGGCGCGCGCCGCCCTCCGGTCGATCAAGGCGCCCACTCTCATAATGCAGTCCCGCCACGACAACCGTGTGGCGGGCAAGGTCGCCGAATACGCCTATCGGACGATCCCCGCCTCGGACAAGCGACTGGTATTCGTGGAGCGCGGTGGGCACATCCTGACGGTCGATCACGACCGCGAGCTGGTGGCTACTTCCGTTCGCGACTGGTTCACCGCCCACATGGGGTGAAAAAGGTGAGGCCCCTCGTATCGAGAAGCCTCACCCTTCGATGATCCGCGTGCGGCGCTAGAAGCGGTCCGTTACGGACTCGGCGGTCTCGCTGATCTTGTGACCCGCCGTCTGAGCGAGGTCAACAGCCTGCTTCGCGACTTTCCTGGCCACGCGCTTGGTGCGCTTGACCATGGACTTGGCCCGCGCGCGCGGGCTAACGGTCCTGCTGGACGACCGCCGCTTGGCGGCTGACTTCCGCCTGGTGCTACGCCTGGCGGAACTCTTCTTCGCCGAGCTGCGCTTGGCAGTCGTGCGCTTGGACGAGCTCCGCTTTGCGGTGCTGCGCTTGGTGGAGCGCTTCGCGGTGCTGCGTTTGGCCGAGCTGCGTTTGGCCGAGCCGCGCTTGGCGGAGCCTCGCTTCGCCGTCCGCTTCGACTTTCCTCGTGCCGCGGACTTGCTCCGCGATGATTTTTTCGCCGCCATAAGTGCCTGCTCCTGTAGAGGAGGTGGTTGTTTCAGGTACCAGATAGCAAGATTCGCGCACATAACCTGCGTAACCCCCGCGACGGGGGCTTTCTGGGGTCCCGGTCACAGTCTTTATCGAGGTGAAAAATGCGTACAAGAGTACTGATCTTCGGGCTGGTTTTCGCGGCGTGCGCGCCGGCCGCCGGCAACGGAAAAGGGGAAGCCGAAACGTCTGCGGTGCAGGCCGGCGGGGATCCGGACCTCCGGCCGAGCGGTGCCAGCGGGCTGCCCGCTGGATACCTGGGTCGAACGGACAGGGCGAATACAAACGTCTCGGACGCGAAGTACGTGGTGTCCGGAAGCAGTTGGGAGATAACGACCGGGCCGGCGCACATTGTGTACGCCCCCAAGGATGCGGCGACCGGGAACTACACCGCGACCTCGACCATCGAGCAGCTCGCGAAACCCCAGCACCGCGAAGCGTTCGGCCTGATGTTCGGCGGGCGGGACCTGGACACTCCGGCCCAGAAGTACAGCTATTTCGTAGTTGCCGGTACGGGCGAGATGCTGGTGAAGCACCGGGACGGAGACACGACCCGCGATCTGGTCGCGTGGCGCAAGACGGAGTGGGTGCCGGCGGCGGACGCGCAGGGAAAGCAGACGTACAAGCTCGAGGTCCGCGTGGCCGGCGACACGGTGAAGTTTATGGTGAACGACGTCGTGGCGGCGGCGCTGAGCAAGTCCGCGCTGAACCTGGAGACCGACGGGATCGCCGGGTTGCGGATCAACCATAACTTGAGCTTGCGCGCGACGCCGGTGGTGATTGCCCGGAACTAGTGATTAATGACTAGTGACCAGTGGCCGGTGCGTTCCAGTCACCGGTCACCAGTCACCGCTGCACAGCATCCAGCTGCTCTTGCATGTGGGACGGGGTTTTCATGCCGACCAGAGCGGCAGTCACCCGCGGGAGCGAGCGCACGAAGGCAACTGCTCGTTGCGCATCGGTGCCCAGCTCCGGGAAAGCCTCGGCGAGCTGTCCTGGAAGGCCGTGAGTGAGCTGTCCCTGCATCAACGGCGCGCTCGCTATCACCGTGACGCCGAGCTCGCTCGCAGCCTGCAGCAGCGGAACGACTGTGGCGCCAACGGCCTGCGTGCGGACGCGGACGGCTTCAGGCATGGCCAGGCTTATCGGGAGCTGCACCACCCGAAAGTGATGGTCGGGCCCTCCGACCGCTTCCGCGATCCTGACCAGATCGGCGAGTGCCAGATGCGATTTCTCGTCCGGCGAAACGCGCAACCCGCTCCAGGTGGCGCACCCGTAACAGCCGATGTTTCCATGCGCGACTTCTTGCTCGAGATGCGCAAACGCGTCCGTCATCGCCGCCGAGAACGCGTCCCTCGACAGCGAGTCCAGTTGCTGCTCGGGGTTGTGCAGGTAATAGATGTCGATCGTGGACACGCCGAGGTTGTGGCGGCTGCGCTGGATCTGGTCCGCGATGTACCGTGGCGCAATGCAGTGTCCGCCGGCGACGACATCGGCCGGGGTGATGATCCCGGTGTCGAAGTAGCTCGTTTTGAGTAGTGCCTCGTAGTCCCTGCGCGTGGCCGGGGGAGCGCCATCGAGCGGGATGTATCCGCCTTTGGTGCACACGACGATCTCGTCGCGCCGGGCAACGCCGGACGAAATTCCGGCGCGCAGTGCCGACCGGATCGACCGCTCCGATCTCTGGCACCGGTAATTGATGGCGCTGTCGAGGAGATTGATGCCGGACTCGAGAGCACGGCCGGCGGCGGCCGCAGATTGGGCGTCGGTGATGTCGTCGCAATCGCCGAGATAGGTCCCAAGCCCAACGGAAGAGACGCTGAGCACGTCGGAGAGGGGGCGGTAGAAGTCCTCCGCAAGCGCCGCCGCGTGCCGGCCGCGGTACCGCTCGGTGCCCTCCTGAGTGGCACACCCTGCGATCAGCTTATCTGCTTTCCTGGGCGTGCGCACTCGCCCACGGTAGCGGGGCAGTTGCTACCGGGCAAGCGGTTTCGTCGAGGCCAACTACGTAATGCGACGTATGCCAGCGCGGCGTTATCGATCCGATCATTAACCGTTAAGCGTCGCAGCACCCAACCTCCTATTTGAGATGAGCATGAATATTTCCGTCGGCGTCCTGGCTTTTGCGCTGGTTTTCCCTGCAGCCGCTGCCGCACAGTCGGCTGCGCTCGCGCCCGGGGCGCGGGTGCGGATCACCGCGCCGGACCAAAGGCTGAAGAACGAAGTGAGCAGCGTGGAAGCTGTCCAGGGAGACTCACTCGTCTTCGTCGCCAAGGGGTCGAGGCAGGCGATCGCCCTGACTGACGTGACCCGGATAGACATCAGCGCCGGAAGACGAAAGCAGCTACTCAAGCACATGGGAATCGGGCTTGCCGCCGGGGCGGTTACTGGCGGAGTGATCGGTGCCGTCACGTATGAGGAATGCGTCCCCGAGGGGTTCCTCGATTGCCTACTGGCTTCTGACAGCCGCGGGGAAGAAGCAGTGCTGGGGGGCGCAATGCTCGGCGTGGTGGGGCTCGTGGCCGGGACTGTCGCTGGGTTGATCCGGCGCCCGGAGCGATGGGAGTCGGTCGAGCTTCCGTTGGCGGTTGCAATCGGATCGTCGCGTCGGGGCGGTGTGAGCCTGGGGTTCTCGAGGGCGTTCTAAGGGAACATTTCCAGGCCGGCGGTGCACACTCCTTGCATCGATCAACTCTCTGAAAACACGGGAGTTATCATGCCAACAGCCGCTAGCAACTTGGACCAGAATCGGTTAGATTTCATGATTGCGCTCCGGGCCATAGATACGGCCTCGGAGCGCTTCATTTCCGGTACGGAAACCTGAGTTGTGGCGGAGGCCCGTCCCCCGTCCATTGGAGCCTGTGTAAATGCCTTATTTCGCTGCCTGGGCTAGTGAGTGGTGGATACCCATCGTATTCGTCATCGTCGCCGGCCACATCACGAACGTCTGCGTAACGCTCTTCCTGCACAGGTCCCAGACCCACCGCAGCGTCAAGATCCATTCGCTCGCGGCGGTGCCGATGCGCGTATGGCTCTGGATGTCGACCTCCATCATCACGAAGGAGTGGGTCGCCTGCCACCGCAAGCACCACGCGTTCGCCGACCGCGAAGGCGATCCGCACAGCCCGCTTCTTGAGGGATTGCGCAACATCGTCCTGAAAGGCGCGCTCTACTACAGAAAGACGGTCAACCAGCCGGGCGTGCTCGAGAAGTACGGCAAGGGAACGCCCACTGACTGGCTCGAGAGACAGCTGCTGACGCCCCTCAACTGGGTTGGCATCCTGGTCATGCTCGCCGTCGATATCTACCTGTTCGGCTTCTTCGTCGGCCCGCTCGTCTGGGGCGTCCAGATGTTGTGGATACCGTTCTGGGCCGCGGGAATCATCAACGGCGTTGGCCACGCGGTCGGTTACCGGAACTTCAGCGTCAAGGATCACAGCCGGAACATCCTTCCGATCGCGATCTGGCTCGGTGGCGAAGAGCTTCATAACAACCACCACGCCGATCCGCACTCGGCCAAGTTCAAGGCCAAGTGGTACGAGTTCGATATCGGGTGGACCTACCTCCGCATTCTTCAGCTCTTCGGACTCGCCAAGATCGAGTACGCCCGCTCCTAGCGAACGTGCCCGCAACGGTCACGTGCGTTCGCTGCGCCGAGACGCGCGAAGGTTTTGAGAAAGCTCCGTTCCCGGGTCCTATAGGGGCCCGGGCCGGCGCGGAGATATGCCGGGAGTGTTGGGCCGCCTGGGTCAAGCAGCAGATGATGCTGATCAACCACTACGGGCTGAACCTCATGGACCCGCAGGCGCGAGCGTTCCTCACTAAGCAGATGGAAGCATTTCTCTTTGCCAGCGGGAAGAGCGAAGAGATCGATACCAGCAAGCAGGGGACGATCGCGCACTAGCGTGGTGACTAGTGACTAGTGATTAGTGAACTCAACTGCCGAGCTTATCCCAACCCCGGAGTTTCTGATCACTAAGTACAAATCACTAATCACCCTCTTCATCGCCGCCGCCTCGCTTTCGTGCGCCGCGATGCCAGCCGCATCGCAGCAGGCGGGGGTTCTCAGCTGGGCCGACTCCGTGCTCGCGTCGATGACCTTGCGCGAGAAGGCCGCACAGATGGTCTGGCCCACCGTGCTCGGCGACTTTACGTCGACCGACTCCCCGCAGTGGCAGCGGGTGCGCACGGAGATCACGGAAGACAAGGTTGGCGGATACACCATATCCGTGGGATCGCCAACGGAGATCGCGGCGAAGCTCAACGCGATGCAGCGGCTCAGCCAGGTCCCGTTACTTATCGGCGCGGATCTGGAATTCGGGGCCGGGTTCCGAGCGCGCGGCGGGTACTTCGTGCCGAACGCGATCGATCTCGGCGGGGCCGTGCTGTTTCCGACGCAGATGGCGCTCGGCGCAGCCGGCGATACGGCGCTCGCATACCATCAAGGACGAATTACCGCGATCGAGGGGCGCGCGCTCGGAATTCACATTGCGTACGCGCCGATCCTCGACGTCAACAGCAATCCAGCCAACCCCGTCATCAACGTCCGGTCATACGGAGAAGACCCGATGCTCGACGGAAGGCTTGGGGCGTCGTTCATCCGCGGGCTCCAGGAGCATGGGATGCTCGCCACCGGGAAGCACTTCCCCGGACACGGCGACACGTCCATCAACTCGCACCTCGCGCTCCCCGTCGTAACAGTCAGCCGCGCACGCCTCGACAGCCTTGAGTTCGTCCCGTTCCGCGCCGCGATCGCGGCGGGAGTCGGCGCGATGATGTCATTTCACGGCGTCATGCCTGCGCTGGATTCGTCCGGCGTGCCCGGAACTCTGTCGCGCCCCGTGTTGACCGATCTGCTGCGGGACGAGCTCGGATTTCAGGGGGTCATCATCTCCGACGCGATGGACATGCGCGGAGTGCTTGACCAGTTCGGCGCTGTCGAAGCGACGAAGCGCGCGGTTGCCGCTGGAGCCGATGTTCTGATTCAACCGCTCGACGTGAGGGCTACCATCGACGCGATCGTCGAAGGCGTAACCGAAAACCGGTACCCTGAGGCGAGGATCGACGACGCCGTTGGCCGGCTGCTCGAGCTCAAGCAGAACATGGGTCTCATGACCAGAAAAGTCGTGGAGCTCGACTCAGTGCGTACTCTGGTGGGGGACAGCGCGCACTATGCGGTTGCCCGCGAGATCGCCGATCGTTCGATCGTGCTCCTGAAGGACGAGATCGGGCAGGTCGCGCTCCGTCCCTCTCCCGGCACCCGGGTCGTGTCGATCACCGTGGCGCGGCGCGCTGATCTGGCTGCCGGCTCGGCGTTCAACGCGGAGCTGCGGCGCCGGTTCCCGGCCCTCCGGGCGATCTTCGTTCCCGCCGACGACATCGAAGGCTCGCTGGCCCGATTGGAGGCCGCGGCCGACTCGGCGGACGTGACCATCATCGGGTCCTACGTAGGACAGGGGTGGGATGCGACCACCGTAGGGGCTCCGCAACCGCTCGTCGATTTCGTGGCGCGGCGATCCGCGGGAGCGCGGAAGCCAATCGTAGTCGCCTTCGGAAACCCGTACCTCCTGAGCCAGATACCGACGGTACCTACCTATCTGATCGCCTGGAGCGGGTCTCCTGTCTCCCAGATAGCGGCGGCGCGTGCGCTACTTGGCGAGATCCCGATTACCGGCCGGCTCCCTATTACCATCGGGTCTCTGAGGCCCGGGAGCGCCATCATCAAGCGGCTTCCCAGCCCCGTTTTTTAGGGCTGGCCGGGTCCGGCGCCACCAATGGGGGCCCTCCGATCTCCGGTCACGGCGAGGCATCGGACTCCCCTCCCGGGCCGTAACACTTGTGTACCGAGGCCTGGCTAACGGGCTGAAACTATTGCGCCCACGGGTGTACTAGTTGCAACGTGACTCAGCGGAATTGCTGCCGCTAAGTACGAACCGTACCAGGGGGGCACATGCTGGCCTATGTGGATTCGCTGTGCGCCGCGCTTCTCGCGCGGAATTCCGGAGAGATCCGGCGGCTGCTCGCGCTTCCACAGGCCGGGAAGCTGCCCCGCCGAGTGCGGGAAGAGGCTACGGCGATAACGAAAGCGAACGGCTACGGCCACGCCGCTCCGGTACATGCCCTCCACTACTTCTATACGCTCACGCACCTCCTCGACGAGAACAACGACCCGTTGTTCGACGGGGAGATGAGTCATGCCGAGCGCACCCAGATAGAGTTGCCCCTGCGCGCAGCGAGCGGCTTCTAGAGCAGTACTCGCCGCTGGCCCTCTCGATACGGGTGCACTCCGAAGTTGGATCCTCCGTCATCTTTCTTTGCGCTTGTTCGCGGACAGCAACTTCGTGAGAGAGTTTTTCTTCTTCATCGCGGTCGCCCAGATATCTCCCTTCGACGCGAACCGTTTGATCACGGTATCAATGGTGAAGTCGCGTGGATCGAGTCCGGCACGGAGCTCATCCCATCCGATTGGTGTTGACACCGTCGCGCCCTCGCGCGCGCGGACGCAGTACGGGCCCGCCACGGTTTTCCCCTGGATGTTCTGCAGGTAGTCCACGTACACCGTCGATTCGCCCCGCTGCTTCACGAACCGCTTAACCGTTGCCTCCTTCGGGTGCTCGCTCGCGACGCGCTCCGCGACGATCTGCGCGATGAGCGTGGCAGCCTCGTTAGGTGTACGAGGTGGAAGCGGGAGGTACACGTGCATCCCGGTCGATCCCGAGGTCTTGATGGCCGCGTGCAGCCCGAGGCCGTCGAGCACCTCCTTCACCCACTGCGCGACCCGCACGACGCGCCCGAACTTCGCGGTCGGCCCGGGGTCGAGATCGATGATCGAGTAATCAGCAAAGTCGAGCTTTCGAAAACGCGAATGCCACGGGTCGACTGACACCGCCCCGAGCTGGATAGTATAGAGCAGGGTGGGCAGATCGCCGCCGACCATGCGCCGCTGCCGCTCGCCGTCGTCGTTGGTTACGATCTCGACGCGAACAGCCTCCGGGGTGTCTTCCGAGGCATTCTGCTGGTAAAACGCCTCGCCGTTGACGCCGTTCGGGAACCGCTTGAGGATCAACGGCCTGTGGTCGATGGTCGGTAGAATGAAGGGCGAGACGAGAGTGTAGTACCGGAGCAGATCGCCCTTCGTGTGACTCGTCGACTGGAAAAAAATCTTGGCGAGGTTCGTGACGGAGAGCGTGCGGCCCCTGCCGAAGTCGAGAGTGCCGCGCTTGTTCGAGCTGCACAGCTCGTCGATCTGCGACAGGATTTTCGCCGCATCCGCGCGTAGCGGCACCGGAGGTCTTGCCGCCGCGACGAGCTTGGTCGGCGTCTTCGCGGTGCGCGTCGCTGGTTTTGCGGCCACGGCTTGCTTCGCTCGAGGTTGCACGCTCATTCCTTCGCGGGTTATCTCGCGTGCGGATTTGTCGGTGCGAATCCCGAGATAAATGGGCTGCCTCAGTCTCCCGTCTGCGGTCCATTCGCTGAACTTCACCTCGACGACGACCTTCGGCCTGACCCAGTGCGCCCGCTCGTTCGTCTTCGGCGTCTGGCTGAACGGCGGTGTGTCGCGCTCGAGTGGGGCAAGCAGCGCGTGCATATCCTCGAGTCCCTGCCGGGTGAAGCCTCCGCCGGTATGTCCGGCGTAGATAAAATCGTCGCCGTCGTAGTAGCCGAGCAGGATCGCGCCAATGTGGGACCGGCTGTTGCGCGGCTCGGTGTAGCCACCGACGGCGAACTCCTGGCGAAACTCGATCTTGAGCTTGAGCCAGGAGCGTGACCGCACGCCCGGCTCGTACACGGAAGCGGTACGCTTGGCGATGATGCCCTCCCAGCCCTGGCTTTTGGCCAGCGCGAGCAGCTTCTCGCCGTCGTTGCCGGTTTCGCCGAGACGCACGACGCTCGAAGCTCGCGGGCCAACGCGCTTCTCGAGCCGCGCGCGCCGCTCGCTCCACGGCTCGCGCGCGAGGGCGTCCTTGCCGTCGAGGAGGATGTCGAACAGGCAGATGCCGACGGGCGATCCTTCGCGGTGCAGCGCTATCGCCTTGTCGTCCGTCACGTGCATGCGGCCCTGCAGCTCCTGAAACCGCACCGGCTCACCGTTCCTGAGCGCGACGAGTTCGCCATCGAGCACAAGGTCGCGGCGCGCGGAGAACGCGAGCTTGCGGAGCGCTTCGGCGATCTCGGGGAACTGCCGGGACTTGTCGTGTCCGTTGCGCGTCACGAGCCGCGCGGTCTTGGCTGTGCAGAACGCGATCACGCGTATCCCGTCGTACTTTGGCTCGAACGTCCAGTCGCCTTTGGGAATCGCGGTGCCGACGCTGGCGAACATGGGCTCGAGGACTTTTGGAAGCTTGAGCGGCTTTGGCTTGGCGCGGACCGCCGCGCTCGCGGCCTTTCTTGCGGCCTTTCTCGCGTCAGCCGCAGCGCCGGTGCCGCTCTGCCATACTTTGCTCTTTTTGTCCGCCGCGATCTCCTCCATCGTGCGCCCGCTCACCACCGAGCTGTCGTACTTCTCAACGATGTCCTCGCGGCCGGCGTGCTCGTCACGGTGCTTTATGAAGAGCCACTGCGGCTTGGCTACGGATCCGAACCTGTCGCCTTTCATCCGGACGAGCACATACGAGCCGCGGATCCGCTCGCCGTGAAAGTGAATCTTGAAATCGCCTTTCGTGTATCCGGCGCGGAGGAGATCTTCGTCGTCATCCGACGGGTCGGGCGTGGCGGTGTACGTGCCGCGATCCCAGAGCATGACCGTGCCGCCGCCGTACTGCCCCGCGGGGATGCTCCCTTCGAAGCTGTTGTACTCGATGGGGTGATCTTCGACCTGCATGGCGAGGCGCTTCACGGTCGGATCGATGCTCGGTCCTTTCGGCACTGCCCAGCTCTTCATGACGCCGTCGAGCTCCAGGCGGAGATCGAAGTGAAGATGGCTCGCCGCGTGCTTTTGTATCACGAAGCGAAGTCCCTGCGTCGCGTTACCGGCGGCTCTCTTCGGCTTGCCCGCGGGCTCGCGCGTGCGCGAAAAATCCCGCTTGCGGCGATACTCGGTCAACTCCCCGGGTGCGGCTTTCTCCTTCCCGGGCTTCGCGCGCGCGCCGGGCGCATTGCCGGGCGTTTTGCCGCGCGCCATTTACCGTAAATCCGGCTAGGCGGACTTTCGCTTCTTGGGGCGCGCGGGCTTCTTCTGCGCGGGGGCATCTTCGCCTTCGTCCTCGTCGCGCTCCACCTTGGCCGCGCCTCGCTTCGATTTCTTCCCGCCGCCCTGCTCCAGACTTTCCCGCAGACGCGACATGAGATCGAGCACGCCCGTGTCTTCTTCCTCTGCCGGCTCATCGTACTTGATCTTCTTCCCCTTCATCTTGGCCTTGATCACCGCCATCAGCTTCTCGCGGTAGTCGTCGGTGTACTTCTCCGGAGTGAACTCCTCCGTGAGGTTCGCGACGAGCATCTCCGCCATCTGCAGCTCCTGGGGGCGCACGAGGTCGGCGTCGGGGAACGAGTATTCCACGGGGTCGACGAGCTCGTTGGAGAAGCGCATGATTTCCATGACGAGCGCGTCGCCAACGACTTTGATGCCGGCGAGATGCTGCTTGGTGCGCATGATGATCTTCCCGATCCCAACTGCGTCAGCGTTCTTCATCGCCGCGCGGAGCAGCGCGTACGCCTTCTCTCCGCCTTTCACGGGGACGAGAAAGTATGGCGTCTCGAAGAACCGGGGGTCGATCTCCTCCTGCTTCACGAAGCCGAGGATGTCGATGGTGCGGGAAGACTCGACGGCCGCTGCCTTGAAGTCGTCGTCGGTCATTACGACGAACTTGCCCTTCTCGTACTCGTAGCCCTTGACGATCTCGTTCCAGGGCACCGGCGTGCCTTCTTCCTGGCAGACCCGCTCGTACTTGATGGGGGACATGTCGTCAGCGTGGAGCATCCGAAAGCTGATGTGATCGTCACGCACCGCGGTCTTCACTTCCACCGGGATGTTGACCAGCCCGAAAGTCACCGCCCCCTTCCATATCGCCGCCATTCGCGAGCTGCTCCGTTCTTGGTGAGGTAGAGAGCCTAACGCGCAAGACACATGCTCGCTATGGCGGCATGCAAAACGCCCCGCGATTACTCACGGGGCGCAGTAGCTGTCGCGGCCGCGGCCTATCCGGCCTTTGTCACGTCCGCTGCCTGAGGTCCTTTCTGGCCGTCCACGATCTCGAACTCGACCTTGTCGCCTTCGGCGAGAGATTTGAATCCGCTCCCCTGTATGGCGCTGAAGTGGACGAAGACGTCCGGGCCCCCCTCACGAGTGATGAAGCCGAATCCCTTCGCGTCGTTGAACCACTTCACTGTTCCTGTGATCCTTTCCATTTTCGTTGCCTCATGCCCTTCCCGTACGCGTCCGGCTCATGAACTGGAGGAGTGGGCCGAACTGTCGGCGATTCCAGCGCGCAATTTTTGTGCAAGGCGCCTGAAATGTTTACGCGGCGCCGGCGATGTAACGGGCGATCCTGCCGCATTCCTGGCAGGTGAGAGTCACATGGGTCGTGGCGGGCGGGGGCTCTTGATCGGGGTGGCGGGCGATTGATCCGGAGCAGGAAGGGCAACTCAGCGGCTTGCCATGACGGTCATGGGTAATAAGGCTTAGCGCTTGAGCAGGGTTGTACGTCGCGGGACGAGGCTTACGCATTCAAATCCTCCAATAAGCGACGCTCGTAAGCTCCGTACAGAGCGGAGCCCAGCTCGCTGCTTGAGTAATCTAACCGCCCCTGGAAGGGCCGTAACCAAATGTTCCGAGCCCCCGCTGGAAGACGGGGGCCCCGCGAGAAGCTTATACCGACCGGAGGCCCAGTAGTTCCCGCGGGCGATTTGGCCTAGGGAGTCCAGCTCTGGTTTGTCCTGTCCAGATCCGGAAACAACCGATCCGGATCGATCTCGATCCGGGAAACGGTACCGGCGCGCTCAACCGAATGAACGCCCCGGGTGTGACCCTGGAGCCAGTACTCGACCGGAATCTCCGCCCGTTCGGTCGTCCCGTCCGTTCGGGTTATGACGAGCCGCGCTGGCATCGGCGCCGAGCCGCGATCTTCGACCGTCACGAGCAGCCGGTCACCGGAGCGCTGCACTCCCGCGATCGCCTGGTCCAGAGTCCACGTCTCGTAAAACCAGGTGCGCCAGAACCACGAGAGATCGCGGCCGCTGACGTCGTTGAAGGTGTTGAACAGGTCCTGCGGTTGCGGATGACGGTTGGTCCATCTGCGACCATACTCCCGGTACGCGCGCATGAACGTCTCCTCGCCGAGAAGCCCGCGGAGCGCGTGCAGAGCAACCATTGGCTTGTCGTACGCAGCTACCGTCCGGGCCGCGTCGCGCATGTAATGGTCGCCGTGGCGTGTCACCTCGAGCTCTGTGCCGGCCAAGGCGGCTCGCTCGTAGGATGTGCCGGCGAGTGTGGCGCGGGGAATCCCCGGGAAAAACTCGACCGCTCCCTCGACATCGAGGAAGCTGGCCATGCCTTCGTCCTGCCACATGTTCCGCTTCTCGTCGGATCCGACGATCATCGGGAACCACATGTGCGCTATCTCGTGCAGAGTCACGCTGTAGAGGGCGACCGAATCACGCGGCGATCCGGTGATAAACGTCGTCATCGGGAACTCCATCCCTCCGCCGACCCCGAGCCCTTCGACCACGGTCATGTGCGGGTACGGATACGGAAAGACGAAGCGCGACAGAAAGTCTATGGAGTGCCGGGCGTACCGCGCGGTCTCGCGCCACGCCGTCCGGTCCGGCCTGTAGAGAGCGTGCACGATCGGGAAGTCGCCCGCGCCGTCGCCGTCAGCATCGCCGACGCTGACGCGCGCCGCGTCCCATACGTACCGGCTGCTCGTGGTCCACGCGAAGTCGCGGACCTGGTCCGCGGTAAACCGCCACGTCAGCATTCGATCGGCGCCGCCGCCGGCGGTCGCGCGTCCAGGACCGCGCTCGTCGGCCGTGACGATATGAACAATTCCCGAATCAACCGCGCCCCTGCCGGCGCTGAGGCGGTCCAATCGACCGCGCGCCGCGGGCGAGAGAACCTGCGCCGGGTTCGCCAGCTCACCGGTCGCGACCACGAGCCAGCCGGCGGGGACGCGAAGCGAAACGTCATAGTCGGCGTAGCCCATGTAGAACTCGGCCGTCCCCATGTACTGATCCACCTGCCACCCGGAGACGTCGTCGTACACGGCGAACTGCGGATACCAGTACGCGAGATGGAACACCTCTCCATCCTGCCCCATGCGCGGTGAGCTTGTAAGAGACGGAACCATGAATGACCACGCAACGTCGAGATCGACGCTGTCACCGGAGGCGAGTGATCTACCCAGATGAATCCACGCGATCGTGCCGTCGGTTCGGAAGCCGGCCTTTGTCGTATCGGTCGAGGCGATCGATCCGAGGTTGGCTCCCTGCAACGCTACGCGGGTGAGCGTCACGCCCCCGGTAATCGGCACGGGTCGGTTTCTCTGCGCGTCGGGCGCGTACAGATTCTGGTAGAGATGCACCGCGAGACGGCGAAGCGCGTCGGGCGATCTGTTGTGGTAGCGGATCCGGCCGGATCCGGTGAGAAGCTTCGAAGCCGTATCGAGCGACGCGCTCAACTGGTAACGCGCGTACTGCTGCCAGTACGCCGGGCCCGGCCGTCCGGTTCGCGTCCGGGTGCCTTTCTCGACTGCGCGGCGGAAGCCGGGCGGCTCTACGATGGATTTGTATCGATCGTGCAGGACAAGGCGATCGTCAGCAGCGTCGAAGCTACCGGCCGGATAAATGTCCGGGGTGCGTGGCGATGCGCACGCACCCGCAACGAGCAGCCCGCACGCAAGCAGCGCGCGAGTCACTCGTAAACCAGATCTCCGTCCGCATCGAATCCGAGCTCCTGATGTGATCCGCATACGCCGCATACTCGTTTGACGTGCCACGCCTCGCCCAGCTCCTCGCGGTGTGAGGCGCTGGCGGGCTTGACGGTGAGCTTCTTAAAGCTGAATTCACCGCACTTTATGCAAGGATGGCTCCGCGCGATCTGGGTAGCCCGCTTCTCACCTATCGCCAATTCAGCGGTCTCGCGGGGTGCCGGAGTCCGGTCGACCGCCGGGCTGAGAGGGAACAGCCGAGTCGCCCCCGCTTCCACCGCGGACCAGTAGCTCACGCAGGCCGCCCAGCGCCCCCATTACTCCAGCGGCTTCCACGGGCAGGAAGATCGTGGACCCCTTACCCTGCGCGAGCGAGGGCAGGGCCTCGAGGTACTTGACGCCAAGGAGGTAAACGGCAGCCTGGCCATCCGGGAGGGAGGCGGCCACGCGCTGCAGCGCTTCGGCTTCGGCGTTGGCCATCGCCAGCCGCGCTTCCGCGAGCCCCTGCGCGCGCAGAACCGACGCTTCTTTCTCACCCTCGGCGCGCCGGATCTGCGATTCGCGGACGCCTTCGGCTTCGAGGATCGCCGCGCGTTTTCCAGCTTCGGCGTTGGTCACGGCAGCGCGCCGCTCTCGCTCCGCGCGCATCTGTAGCTCCATCGACTGCTGGATGTCGCGGGGTGGCTCGATCGCCTGGAGCTCGACGCGCGTGACGTCGACGCCCCATCCGATGGACGCTTCCTCGATTACTTCGCGCATGCGACGGTTGATGACGTCGCGGCTCGCGAGCGTGGAGTCGAGCTCCATCTCGCCGACGATGTTTCGCAGGGTCGTGCGAGTCAGCGTCTCGAGCGCGTAAGGGAGGTTCTGCACAGAGTACGTCGCCTTCTGCGGATCGGCGACGCGATAGTACAGCACTGCGTCGATGTCGATCGTGACGTTGTCCTTGGTGATTACCGGCTGGCTCGGGAAGTTGAGCACCTGCTCGCGCAGATCGATCCGCGATGTCGAGGAAATGGTCAGCGTGCTTCCGGACAATCCAGACTCGAGGTAACGCACGTCGAGCGTTTTCGGACGCTCGACGAACGGGATCAGCAGATTCAGACCCGAGCGCGCGACGCGATTGAAGCGGCCGAACCGCTCGATAACCATCACTTCTGCCTGGCCGATGATCTTGACGGCTTTCGACAAGACCAGCAGCCCGAACGCGGCGAGCAGCGATAATACGATGGCTGAAACTAGAATGGCGCGCTCCGGAAGGGACGGCTGAAGTTTAGAGCCCCGCGCGGACGGCGGACAGACGGTACCACGCTGTTTCTGTTTATGGATTATGGTTTGCGCGGCCCTGATTAATCGAGCCGCGCAAACCAGATCCAAAATCCACGAACCGCCCGCGGATTATTCCTTCGGCGCCGCCGCTGTCGTCCGCGCCAGGGCGAACAGATCCGCCTGCGTCTGGCCTCTCTGAAGCAGCTCAATGGCCCGCTTCAGTTGAGTGTCCTCCGCGACCGAGCGGCGCCGCGCAGTGGAGTCGCCGAAGGCGACAACGGCAACCCGGTGGGCGAGTAGTCTGTCGATCTCCGAAGCGGCACCCTTGTACAACTCTTGATCGATCGTGATTCCGGCGGACTCAAGTCTCCTGCCCAGCTCGTGGCGCCACGCGGGCTGTACGGTGAAATCGGGTCTGACCTGCGATTTGAGCTCGCGCGCGTAGTCGTACAGGGTCACCGTGAAAATCTGCGCCTTTGGGGCGAGCGCGTTAAAGAGCCGCTGTTCCGGCGTCGTGAGCGTGTCCGGTCGAACGATCACGTCCGGCGTGATGGCTCCGCCGCCATATACGATGCGTCCGGCGTCGGAGCGGAACTGCGGCTTTGCGCGGCGCGTGGCTTCGGTTTCGATCGAGTCAGGGGCGACTTCCACGAACTCGCCGTTCGGCAGGAGCTTGCGCTCCTTCTGAATGGACCGGCCGCTGGGCGTGAACCACTTCGCCGTCGTCATCTTGAGAGCGTATCCGCCGTTGAGCGGATACACGGTCTGCACCAAGCCTTTTCCGAACGAAGTCGTGCCCACGATGAGCGCGCGGTCGTGATCCTGAAGCGCGCCGGCCACGATCTCGGACCCCGACGCCGATCCGCCGTTCTGTAGGATCACGAGCGGAAGGTCGGTGGTCAGCGGGCGCTCGCGCGCGACGAACGTCTGCGGGTCGGTGCCGCGCCCGCGCATGCTCGATATCTCCTGGCCTTGTCTGAGGAAGATGTTGCTGACCGTGAGGGCCTCGTCGAGAATGCCGCCGGGGTTTCCGCGCAGATCCACGATGATTCCTTTGGCGCCCTCTCTCATCAGCAGCTGCACAGCGGAGGACAACTCACTCGTTGCGGTCTCGTTGAACTGCAGCAGCGGGATGTAGCCGACCTTGTTCTCGAGCATGATCGCGTACGGCACGGCCGGGATGTGCACGATCGCGCGCGTAAATCTGACCGGAATCGGCTCCGCGACGCCGGGTCGCTGGAACTGCACGGACACTCGCGTTCCCGGCGTGCCCTTGAGCGCGTCGGATACCTGCGTCGTGGTCCAACCACGCACCTGCATGGTGTCGATCACTGCGATGCGGTCGCCTTCCTGCACGCCTGCCCGCTCTGCGGGGGTGTGCGGGAACACCTTCTGAACAGTCACGAAGCCCTGAACCGGGGCGATCTCCATCCCGATTCCGCCGTAACGTCCACCCGTGGTCGCGTTGAAGTTCGACAGCTCGCGAGGAGAGAGAAGCGTCGTGTACGGATCGTTGAGCTCGCGCACCAGCCCGGTTGCGGCCTTCTCGTATAGCTGGGCAGCGTTGAGCGTGTCCACGAATCTGTTGGACACGAGCTGCATCACCTGCTCCAGCAGGCGTGCGTTTTCCAGGGATCCCTGGCTCTGTTGAACGAACGCGCCCGCGATCAGGGGGAGGACCAGCGCGGCAGCGATAAAGTGCCTTCGGAAGCGGCTCATTTTCTTCGATTGGGGTGTGGTCTTCTAACCTAATGAGTACCGTCAGGCGCTGAGAGGGTTCCGGCGCGACCGGCGATGGTGTAGTCGACCACCCACTCGCGGCTGATCTGCCTGATTCGGATCTCCCGGGCGATTCCTGCAGCAAGCAGCATCTCGTGCGCCGGTTGCAGGACGCGCTGGAGGTGCGAAGGGAAACGCTGGGCGAGCGGGAGCTGCCCGGCCAGACTTTCCAGCGATACGCGCCAGGTGAGCTGACCTTCCGCCCGCGCGACCTCGAGAAGACGATACAACCGTCGCGCCACGGGGCTGCTCAGGGCCAGGTAGTGCGCGGGGGAAAGAGAGATGGTATGCCTGGCGGCGATATTCGCCCGCAACAGGGGGGAGATGATAACCCTGGCCTCACCTGGCTCGGCTGATTCGAGCGCAGGGAAGAAGCTGAGCTGGTCGCGGTCGCTGAGGCGCCGGCGGTCGATGGATACCGCAGTGAGTAGTGTGAAGCCCCCATCCAGTAGCGTGTTGTCTCCGGCGACCAGGTATGCGCCGTTGGATTCGGCCGTGCTACGGCTAAGCCGCGCCAGCCCGGCGCGCAGCTGCTCATAGGTCCGGCCGTCCACGCGCCGGCCGATCGCGCGAAGAAAGGCATGAAGCGTGAAGGTGACAGTGCCGTCGGCCGGAAAGCCGGCCTCGTGATAGCGACGGAGCAGCTCTACGTAGATATCCTGATCGAAGGTCCCCGGGAGCCGGTCGCCGGGGCTCGGGAGCACGCGCCACCGTCCGCCTTTTGGCGGAGAGTAGCTTATCGCGGAGTCGTCGGCCGAGTCGCTGAGGCGGAAGAAGGGCAGCGCCTCGAACGACCGGTCGAGAACGATCGCCCGCGTGGCTGCTCGGTTGCGTGCTGCGACATTCATTAAGTCGAAACTGTTCTGATTCGTGACTGGGAGCAAGCGTTGGGACCTTCAGGCAAGCGGAGAAGCACCAAATGACGTTCTTCAAATACGGCGGATGGATTCTCCTGATCCTGATCCTGCTCGTTCTGATGCTCGTTGGAATTCTGTCGGTCACTCGCACGCACACGGTCAAACACGTGATCGCCCAGGGCGACGACGGTGGGCCGCCGCACGTGCGCGACCCGCTCTTCTCCAAGACGGTCGAGCTGTACACGGGAACGCACATCGACGAGGGGAACTGGGTCGATATTCTTCTCGACGGAGAGGGAACGTACCCGCTGCTGTGGAACGATATCGCGTCGGCCAAGAACACGATCACCGTGCAGATGTACTTCTCCCAGCCCGGGGCGGTGGCCGATACGATGGCCCACTACCTCTCGGAGCGCGCGCGAGCGGGCGTGCGCGTCCTGCTGCTGCTGGACGCGTTCGGCTCGGGCGCCCTCAAGACGGAATGGGTCGAGCGCCTGGAGGCCGCGGGGGTCGAAGTTGCGTGGCTCCGGCCGTTGCATTGGTACACGCTGCACCAGGCAACGCAGCGATCGCATGCGAGAGTGGTCGTGGTGGACGGCGAAACCGGCTACACGGGCGGCTTCGGGCTTGCCGATTACTGGCTCGGCGACGGGCACACCGACGGCCAGTGGCGCGAGACGAACGTACGGTTTGGCGGCCCCACCGTTGCGTCGCTGCAGGCTGCGTTCGCGGCTGGGTGGGTTGAGGTTACCGGCGAGCTGATCACGGGCGACATGTTCTTTCCCTGGCCGGCCCTCACTGAACGGGGCGACATCAACGCCGGCCTCATCCACACGATGCCGGGGGTCGGGAGCACGCCGGCCGAGCGATTTCTCTCGATCACTCTCGCCGGCGCGCGAAAGACGCTGTACATCGCGAACGCGTATTTCGTGCCCGACGACAATCTGAAGCGGCTTCTGATAGCGGCAGTGAAGCGCGGCGTGGACGTGCGGGTGCTCACCGTCGGTTCGAAGACTGACGTCAAGACGACGTGGTACGCCGGCCGCGCAATGTACGACGAGCTGCTGGAGGGGGGCGTGCGCATCTACGAGTACCAGCCTTCCATGATGCACGCGAAAACGATGGTCGTCGACAGCTACTGGTCGACTGTCGGCTCGATGAACTTCGACAACAGATCCATCGCATTTAACAACGAGACGAACATCGTCGTGCTGAACGAGGGGTTCGGGCAGCGGATGGATGGAATTTTCTTCGACGATCTGAAGTATTCAAAGGAGATAACGCTCGAGGAATTCCGCAGCCGCCCGCTCACGGACAAGCTCCTGAGCTGGGGCGCCGAAAGACTGTGGCGGCTGCTGTAACGCGACCGCGGCATCGGTATTGCCAACATCGTTCGCGAAACTTCTGGAGCAAGAGATGAAGAAAAGGAAGGCCGACGACATGATGTGGGCGATCGTCGCCGCGGGATCAGCGATGCTGGCGGGTACGCTCGTTCAGAAGGGCTTGAACCGCGGCTGGCACGCGGTGACACACGAGGATCCGCCGAACGTGAAGGAGCTCCCGATCGAGCCGTGGAGGACGGCGGTGACTTTTACGCTCGTCTCGGCGATTACGGCCGGCCTGGCGACGCTGCTATCTCAGCGCGGCGCGGCGGCGGGGTGGGAGAAGGTGACTGGCGATCCGCCGATCCGCAGGCTGAAGCGGTAGAAGCAACCACGGCCTACGACCAGTCACCCATCCCTGTAGTTGACCTGTCGTTAATCCCTCACGTCCTCACGTCCCAGCGCGGCTCTCACCGCCTCCCGCATCGCAAGCAACGCATTCTCCCGCGCTGCGGACACGTCGGATCGCACGTGGATCTCCACACCGTCCGTAACATCCACGCGCCGCCATGAGCGGGCCGGATCGTCGTCGCGCGCCACTGTCTCCGCCGTCCCCGCGCCGAGGGCGGGCGCGAGCGAAGTAGCAATCTTGCGCTCGAGCGCATCACCGGTGACGCCCGAGAATTCCTGCTTGATGGTCTCGAGGCTCTGACCTTCTCGCTGGCGGATCTTGATCGCCAGCAGCTGTAGCAGATGACGATAGCCATAAGTCGCCGCGGTGCCCGAGCCGTCGGGACGGTCCATCAGCCCACCCGCTACGTAGAACCGAACCGCTCGGGCCGTCGGCGCGGCGCGCGCTGAAGCGTTGGTCGGACGCAAGCCCGCAGCGTCGACCAGCGCGGTTACATGCGCGGCGAGTCCTCGCGCGTTCCAGGGAGCGTGCCGGGAGTGGGCGCGGAGGAGAGTGACTGGCGACTCAGCCATGCTGAAACGATAACATTGAAATCCTCGGCACGTTCATCGTGCGGCAGGTCTCCAGCGGGAGATAAGACAGTGAGCTCGATAGCGGGCTGAATTGAGCGGTAGCGCGTCGCTTCGTCCAGAGGCGCTTCCGTGCTATCGCTGCCCCATACGAGCAGGGTGGGCTGCATGAGGCGGCGAACGGCGCGGGTAACGTCGATATTGAGCTGCCCCGCGAGCTCGGCCGCGAGCGCGTGACGCGCGCCGCGCTGGTGCGTGGTAGCGTGCGCGACGCGCACGAGCTCAGGCGTCACGACGGTTCCGTCCGAATATTTCTTGCGGAGATGCGCGCGCAGCGCCCGCGACGAGACCATCGCGTTGAACGCGGCTGTTCCCAGCACGGGAGAGTCGAGCGCGAGCCTGCCGGCGTCCAGCGCCACGCTACCGGTTTCGGTAAGACGCACCAGCCCGGAGGGGGCGATGATCACCAGTCCCGGGAACCGTTGCGGGTCGCGCGCGCCGAGCACCAGCGCGTAGGCTGCGGAGAGGGCGGAAGCCACGAGCACGCACGGCGAGCCGATCACCTGCGCCGCGAAATCAGAAATCAGCGAGATGTACAGGCGCGCCGAGTAGCGCGTCGCGGGCCGGTCGGACCGACCGAAGCCGAGCAGATCGATCGTGTACACCGTGTTCGTGCGGGCGAGGTGGTCCACGTTGTTGCGCCACTCGTACGACCACGCCGCGGGATAAATTCCATGCACGAGCAGGAGCGGCGGCCCGCTTCCGCGCTTCGTGAATGCGATGCGGCGGCCGCGCCAGCTGAACCCGCCCTCCTCGCCGCCGATCAGGTTCGTGAGGCGGTCCACTCCCTTTCGCGCGAACGCATTGAACAGCGCCGCGGCTCCGACGATCGCGCCGCCGGAGAGGAGCAGTTTCTTGAGCCTGTCGTTGCCGCTGCTGTCTTCGTTCATATACGGTCAGCGGCGGGCTGCTCTCCCCGTTGCGCGACGCTGGCTCGCGGACTTGCCCGCGCTCCGGCCGCCGCCGCCAGCGCGACCGCGGCTCGCCTTGGCTCCACGGCCGCCAGCCGTGGAAGCGCGACCGCTGCCGCGGGCAGATGATCCGCGGCTGGCTGCCCTGCGGGCGCCAGCGGCGCCTTTCTTCGCAACGCCTTTCTTCGCAACGCCTTTCTTGGCGCTGCCCTTGCGCGGCGCGACCTTCTTGCCGCGCGCGCCCGACGCGGCGCTCTTTGACTTCGCGCCACGGCTGCCGCCCGAGGCCTTCGAGCCGCCGCGCGCCGACTTCTTTTTCGCGCTAGTCGAACCAGACTTGCTCGCAGTCTTCATGGGCTTTTTTGCGGCCGCCTTTTTCGCAGCCGGCTTTTTCGCAGCCGGCTTTTTCACGCCCTTGGCGGGCTTCGCGGTCGAGCCGCCGCCAGCCGGTCGCGATGTCTTGCCCGGTCCGCCGGTGTTCGCGCGCGACGCAGTGGCCCCGCTGGAGCTGGTTCGCCCGCCCGTGCCGGTTGCCGGCGCCATGCCCGTGGCAGCGCCGGTGTTCTGGGCCGAGCCCGGGGTCGAGGGGGTCCCGGTCAAGCCCGTCAGGTCACCGGTCTCGAAGATGCTCGGCTCGATGGGCGCGGCCGGTTTGACGCTCTTCGGCCTGCCGCGGCGTCGAGGCGCAGTCGCGGCGAAGAGGTCCGCCTCCTCGTCCTCGTCCTCGGTTACTTCCGGGGTGACGCCAGGCTCCTCGTCATCGTCGTCGTGGTCCTCGGCGCTGTCCCACAGGCTTTCGGTGTGGTCCTTGTTGAGCGCCCAGCCACTTCCGTCTTCGTCCTCGTCCTCATCGTAGGACGCGCCCCGGCCACCGCCACCGTAGCTGGGAACATCGTCGCCCTCTTCGTCTCGATCGGCGAAGCTGAGACCCCGCTCGAGCCCGTCTCTCCCCGGCATGCCGCCTCCTTATCTGTAAAGCTGCTTGACCACCGTCAGAACCGGTGGAGCGCGTCGCTGTGGCCTGCACGACCTGTGCCCTGTCCGAATCACAATACTCGTGCGCTCACACCCATGACATCGGAATACAACAGGCGGGTCGGAACGTCAAGCGGTGATGCTAACCGGCGAACTCCACGAGCACCCGGTTACGGATGATTCCCGCCTCATGCCCCCGGTCCAGAAGAACCTGAACCGCTTCCCTGCCGGTCGCACCATAATCGAGCGTCCACTGATTCACATACATTCCCACGAACTCGTCGGCGGTGCCACGGTCCAGCCCACGGGCGTATCGCATCGCATGGTCCAACGCCCTGCCCCTGTGGTCGAGCGCGTAAGCAATGCTGTCCCGCAGGTGCCGCGAGACGGTCCGGATCATATCCTCGCCCAGATCCTTGCGAACCACATTCCCTCCCAGCGGGAGAGGAAGTCCGGTCTCGCGGAACCACCACTCGCCCATGTCCGCGATCAGTTTGAGCCCGCGCGTGGCGTAGGTCAGCTGGCCTTCATGAATGATCATCCCGGCGTCCACTTCATCGGCTAGCACCGCGTCTTCGACCCGGTCGAACGCCATGTGCACGACTTCGACCTCGGGCTGGAACAGGCGCAACGCCAGCGTCGCCGTAGTGAGAGGCCCGGGTGTCGCCACACGCTTTCCCTTCAGCTCACCGGCGCTGAACGCTCGCTTGCCCACCAGGCGCGGGCCGTACTGATCGCCCATCGAGCAGCCGTGCGGGAGCAGCGCGTACCGGTCCGCGATGTACGAGTACGCGTGAATGGAGACAGCGGTAACTTCGAGCTCGGCGCGCATCGCTCGCTGGTTGAGCGTCTCGATATCCTGCAGCTCGTGCACGTATTCGATCCCGCCGGTGTCGATCAGCCGTTCGGCGAGCGCGTAAAACATGAATGCGTCGTCGGAGTCCGGGCTGTGCGCAACGTGGATCGTCCGCGGGGATGTCGCGGGCCCGGCCGCAGTTGTAGTCATCTTGAGCCCCTCCGGGCCTGTGCGAGAGCGCTCATTATATCCGTTTCGTGGCGCTGGTACTCCGGTAGCGCGCGCGCCAGCTCGGCTCGCTCGACTGCGAGAAGCCGGGACTCGATCTGGCGGAGTGCCGCCTCATCGCGCGCGAGCGTAGCGACCCGGGCGGCCAGCACGAGGCCAAGCAAGTGGGAGGGCTGCTCGAGCAGGATTGAGTCGGCTTGCGCGCGCGCGAGCGGCAAGGCTCCAGAGACCTCCGCGATGCGGCCAAGGTCGTAGCGCTGGTCAGCGTTGAGCGTACCGATCATCTGATAAGCGATGATCCCCATCGGCGCGAAAAACCGGACGCTATCCGTCTTGCCTTCCGTGCTCAGCTGCATCACGCGATTAAAAAGGCGGTCGGCCCTTTCCTCGGGGGAGAGCTGAGAGATGTTGGTCGAAGCGCGCACAGGGTCCTGCGACGGATTGAATTCCACGCCCGCCTGCTGCATCGCGTTCCATGGTGCGGCTGGCGTCGCAGCACGCCGGCCGAACCCATTGGCGGCGAGCAACGCGAAGAGGGCGACAACGGCCACTGCCGTGACCGCCCACGGAAGGATCGAGGGCTTACCCCGCGGCGCCGTCAGCGACGTGCCGCACCGGGCGCAAAAAAGCCAACCGTCGGCTGGTGTGCCGGCGGCCGGTGTGCCGCACTGCGGGCAATTAGACAGGGAAGAGCATTTCGCGGTACTTGGGCAGCGGCCAGTATTCGTCGCCCACCGACAGCTCCAGCTCGTCGCACGCTTCGCGCACCGCTTCCATGCACCGCGCCCCTTCGGTCGTAAGGTGGCCGGCCTGCCTGCGAACGGCATCGTGCATCTCGTTCGCCTTGTCGATCGCGGCGACGAGGTCGTTGCGGGCTTTCATCAGGCGCTCGATCGCCAGGCCGACATCGTTTGCCGCCGCCAGATGGGGGACAGTCGCGACTCCGGCGGATTTCGCCTGCGCGCCCCAGTGCGCGAGCGCGCCCGAGTATCCGTACGACGCGGGCAGAATCATCGTGTCCACGACTTCGCGCAGCGCGGCGAGCTCAATGAGGATGTCCTTGGAATAGCGCTCGAGCCGAATGTGGTAGCGCGAGTCCAGCTCCTCATCGGTCAGAATGCCCAGGCTCGTGAAGACCGCGCGCGATGAGTCGGTCACGAGCTGGTCGAGCGCGTCCGGACTCCTGCGGTAGTTAGGCAATCCTCGCTTTTTCGCTTCGACTACCCACTCGTCAGAATAATTGTTTCCCTCGAATCGCACGGGCGTGCTCGCCTTGAACGATTCGCGCACCACGGCCAGCACGGCGTCGTCCCTCGACTTCGTACGCTTCATCTCCTCGCGAAGCTTCTCCGTAAGGTCGCCGATGGCTTCAGCGACAGCCGCGTTCAGGATCATCACCGGGAACGCGATCGACGCGCTGGATCCCACCGCCCGGAACTCGAACTTCTGTCCCGTGAACGCGAACGGTGACGTCCTGTTCCGATCCGTATTGTCGCGCTGAATTTCCGGAAGCTTGGCGACGCCCAGCTTGATCATCGCCTGCTCGGCGTTCGCCGCGGCCTTGCCCGTGCTGATCTCGTCGATGACCCGCGTGAGCATTTCGCCCATGAATGCGGAGATGATTGCGGGAGGCGCTTCATTGGCGCCGAGCCGGTGCTCATTCCCTGAAGATGCGATTCCCGCGCGCAGAAGGCCGGCGTGCTTATGCAGCCCCTGGAGCGCCGCAGCGAGAAATATCAGGAACCGCACGTTCTGGTGCGGCGTATCGCCGGGCTTGAGCAGATTGGCGCCGTCCAGCCGCGGATCGTCGGATCGAAGCTGCATCGACCAGTTGCAGTGCTTGCCGCTCCCGTTGATACCCGCGAACGGCTTCTCGTGCAACAGCGCCTGGAGACCGTGCCGCAGCGCTACGCGCTTCAGCGTGGACATCACCAGCATGTTGTGGTCGCACGCGACGTCGGTCTCCTCGAACACCGGCGCCATCTCGAACTGGCATGGCGCTACTTCATTGTGCCGCGTCTTGATCGGTACGCCGAGCTTGTACAGCTCATATTCCACCTCAGCGATGCACGATTGCACGCGCTCGGGAATTCCGCCGAAGTAGTGATCCTCGAGCTGCTGACCGCGCGCGGGCGCCGCGCCGAGAAGGGTACGTCCGGCCATTACGAGATCCGGCCGCAGCGCGAACTGCGTACGGTCGATCAGGAAATATTCCTGCTCCGGTCCGAGCGTCGTGTAAACGCGGTGAACCTCGTCGCCCAACAGCTCGAGCAGGTCGACGGCCTTCTGTGAGAGTGCATCCGAGCTCCGCAGCAGCGGAGTCATCTCGTCGAGCGCTTCTCCGTTGTAGCCGATGAACACCGACGGCACGCACAGCGTCCGTACTCCGGCCCACTCCGCGATGAACACCGGGGATGCCGGGTTCCACGCGGTGTAGCCGCGCGCTTCCCACGTCGCTCTCAGGCCGCCCGACGGAAAGCTCGATGCATCCGGCTCGCTCTGGATCAGCTGCTCGGCGGAGAAAGCTTCTATCGGAGTGTGGTCGTCGGCGAGCGAAAAAAACGCGTCGTGCTTCTCGGCTGTCAGCCCCGTCTGCGGCTGGAACCAGTGCGTGAAGTGCGTCGCGCCTCGCGAGATAGCCCAGTCCAGCACCACGTTAGCCAGTACAGGCGCGACCTCCGCGTCGAGCTTTTTCCCCCAGCGAATCGACTCGATCAGCTTCTGGTAAACCTCTTTCGGAAGCTTGTCGCGCATCTGCCTGGCGCCAAAAGTATTGCAGCCGAAGTATTCGGAGATCCGGTGCGACTCGCCGCGGTCGTTGAGCAGCACCGAGCGCGACGCGAGATCCTGGATGGCGGCGAGTCGTGATGGGGTCGGCATTCTATGCGACGATTGCGGTTGGGAGCGGCGGGAGGAGATTTGCGCGGAGCATCGGCGTCATAAAGCTACTCGGGTTCTGGCCGCTTTGGACCGGTCGCGCATCAAGGGTGGCGTGACCGGCGCAGCCCGCGCAACTTGTCCCCGTGATGCCACCCGACAACGAACAGGTCCGGGCGCCGGCCGCGGACGACCTCGCGCTGGTGCACCGAATAGCCGGCGGTGATCCCCTGGCTCTGTCCGCGCTATACGATCGCCATTCGCAGGCCATCTACTCTCACGCTTTTCACCTGCTCGGCGACGCGGCCGAGGCCGAGGACACGGTCGAAGAGACTTTCTGGCGCGTGTGGCGCAGAGCCCGCGACTACGATCCGACGGTGCCGGACGTCGCCACCTGGCTCCTGATGATCTGCCGGCAGCGGGCGACCGAGCGGCTTCGGGCCAAGAAGCGCGCGTACGATCCATTGCTGGACGACACAACAGGACTCGGCCCGCCGGGAGGCGCGCCCGAAGGGGACGAAGACCCGGGCCGGGCCCGCCTGAGAGAATCGCTTGCATCCATCCCGGCAGACCAGCGCGCGGTCCTTGAGCTCGCGTTCTTTCGTGGCATGGCGCCGGTCGAAGTCGCGAACGTCACCAGGCAGTCCCCCGAAACAGCGCGAACCAGGCTGCGGGTGGCGATGAGAAAATTGCGGGACGCGCTCGCGGAACCGGTTTCCCTGCCGGCGCCCGCGCCGACCGAGGCCGCTCCATGACGGCTGAGCTGACGCACGAGCAGGCTGCCGACGAGATCGAAGCTGTTGCTCTAGGCATCGCTACCGTGGAAGTCGCGCAGGGCGTGGCGGCGCATGCCGCCCGATGCGCCGAGTGCGCCGGCGAGCTCAGGAGCTTTTACCAGATCATCACAGGTCTGTCGACCTTGATTCCCGAGAGACTGCTGAACCGCGGGCACTCTGCCGGCATCAAGTCGCGGCTGTTCGCCAAGGCGACGGCCGGACAAGAAGGGACTGGTGCCCGGAGGCCGGCGCGTGTCGAGCCGGCCAGAGCTCCCGAGCCGCGCGTGGCGGCAGTCAGATCCGCGCAAGCCGACGACGAGGTCCGGCCGAGCGAGCGGAGTGGCGGTGGAAGTCGCCTCCCGGTCTGGATAGCCGCGACCTCGCTGCTGATCGCCGCCGCAGCGGTCGCCGGAATGCTCAGCGCGCGGAGCGAGAGGGACGCGGCGCAGGGCGGCGCCACCGACGCAACGACGGATTTCACGGAAGTCGCCGAGCTCGAGCGTGCCGTGGCCGAGCGGGACACGACGATCGCTTCGCTGTCGGGGCCGGGCGTGCGGATCATCAGCCTGTTCAACCGGGAGGCGCGGGAGCCTCTGGCGCGTATGTTCTGGGACCGGCGGAGCGACCGTTGGACGTTGTTCGTCTACAGCCTCAGACAGCCGCGCGAGGGGAAAGTGTTCCAGCTATGGCTTGGCACGGACAACGGCCGGGTATCCCTTGGCAGCTTTCAGCCCGGCGCCGACGGGACCGGCACTGTAAGCGCGCACCACGCGCTCGCGATCGCCTCGCTGAACACGGTGTCGATCAGCGAAGAGGATGTTGGTGCCGATGCGGCAGCGCCGACTGGTCCCGTCGTTTTGGCCGGGGCGCTGCGCTGACCTAGCGGCCCGTTCTCTGGTTCCGGTTCGGCGCGCTTCGTGCAAAACGAGAACCTGCAAATGAGCCCACGCCAAGGGAGCGAGCGAGCGGCCGCGGAGCGGTTGACCACCGGCATCCGGCCCGAGACGGCGCGGCTGGTATTGCAGCGCTGCCTCGCGGGCGAGCTCCCCGCATCGCTGGCGCTGCGGGAGCTGTTCGAGCTCACGCCCGAACCCGAGCGCGTACGGCTGCTGGTGGATCAGGTGACGAACCGTGCGGCCGCGCTATCTCGCACGGGCGACCGGCTGTTACAGGATCGCGTGGACGAGCTGACGCAACTCGTCGTGGAGCCCGAAAAATCTCACTGATCCCTGCGTTCGCCGCGCCGGCGGTCGCCGCGTCGCGGACGGTACCATCGCACGGTGAAAAACAGCGCCATCGCGCCCAGAATCCAGTAGCCGGGGACCAGAAGACCGCGCGTGGCGGGCATCATCCGCCCTATCAGATACAGGCCGGCGGCGATGGTCAGTCCGGCCAGCCAGAACCGGATCAACCCTCCAGTCCTGCGGCCGGTGAGCGCTGGGCGTTTCATGGGTTCAAGTCGGGGCTGAGGAAATTTGGGACCGTTTCGGCGTCAGGGGTATAAAAGTCAGAGTACAGGCGATCCATGCCATACCGGCTGAGGAATCAATCGACCAGACGGCGTCGATTTTGCACCCGTAGAGACGAGCTCTAGCTTGCATTTTCCATAAGGTTCAGATTCGGACTCTCTTCAATCATACTGGTATCGCGCATGAGCGTTTTTTCCGCGACGAGAGTTTCCGTTGCAACAGCGATGGTGATGGTTATGGCGGCCTGTGGCGGCGGAGATGGACCTACCCCGCCGACGGGCGTCGCTTCGCTGTCACTCACGCCGTCGACCAATATCCGGCTGTACGCAGTAGGAGAAACGGCCCAGCTCTCCGCGACGCCGCTCGATGCTTCGGGTAATCCAGTTTCGGCTCCGGTGACATGGACGTCCAGCAATCAGGGGGTCGCGACCGTCAGCAGCTCGGGCCTCGTAACGGCGACGGGTTTGGGGACCGCGAAGATTCGCGCCACGACCGGCTCTTTTTTTCAGGAGGTAACGGTCACCGTGCAGCCTGCCCAGTTCAACGTGAACGCCAATTCCGCGTGCTCCAATCCGGATCTTAGGAGCTACAAGGTTGAGGCGCAGTCCGAGCACTTGCTCATCGTGTCCGGCCTCGACAACCCTCCGGGTGGATTCACCACGGCGGACTACCAGTCCTTCGCGGCGACGTTCGAGAGTCTGGTGTATCCGGTCGTGACGCAGAACTTCGGATTGCCGGCGGACATCGACGGGAACGGCAAGGTGATCGCGTTCTTTACGCGCGCGGTGAATGAGCTGACGATGGAGAATCAGCCGAGCGTGGTGGGTGGCTTCTTTTTTGGCCGCGACCTCTTTCCGAAGGTGGCGACCTCGCGCCTTCAGGCGTGCCTGGGCAGCAACGAAGCGGAGCTTTTTTATCTGCTCGTCCCCGATCCGACGGGCGTCGTCAATGGGAACGTGCGGTCCGTCGAGCAGGTGAGGCGTCTCACCATCGGCGTGATCGGCCACGAGTTTCAGCACCTGATCAATTCATCGAGGCGCCTGTTTATCAACCAAGGGGCCACGTACCCAGAGACCGTCTATATGGAGGAAGGTCTCTCGCACATCGCCGAAGAGCTGATTTTCTACGAGGCGAGCGGCGGTTTGACGCCAAAGATGAACATCGGCATCGATGCCCTCAGAACGTCGCAGACGCGGCTCGATGCGTTCAACTCATACATGATTTCCAACGCCGCCCGGTTCAGCAGATATCTGAAGGATCCGACGAGCAACGCACCGTATCAGAAGGATGACGACCTGGAAACTCGCGGCGCGATCTGGTCGTTTCTTCGGTATCTCGCGGACCGCGGCACGCCGGGAACGCCGTTCGTCGAGCCCTCGTGCGGAGCTTCGGTGACACTCGCCGTAGGCGGCCGGTGCGCTCTCGAAGGTTCGGGAGCCGCACAGTTCGACGTTGCAGCCGGCGGCAGCCTCGGCGAGTTCACGATCGTGGCGTTCGCGAAGGATCTGCCGATCGTATCGGTGACGCAACCGGGCTCGCTGACGACCACCGCCAGCGCGACTTCCACCGTGGGGGTAAGTGGGCCGCCGAATCCGTGGTCGGGAACCAGCGGAGCTCAGTTCTCCACGTTCGGAACCGCGAGCCTTGGCGGTGCCGCCGCAGCACTGCCGCTCGACTACTCGTTCCATGCGAAGCTACGCGGGATCGAGCGACGGGAATTGCCTGGGCGCGTGGCTGCTGCGCGCGCCGCTTATTCGCTCACGGATCGCTCGGGTGCGCGGAGATACTCGGCGCCGGGAGCGCCGTCCATGGCCGCCGTTGTGGTCGAAGCGGTGTGGGGGCAGCTCGTCAATGCAAACGACACCGGGATGGCGAATCTCAAGGGGAGATTTGGGCAGGATATCACAGGCGCCGCGCGCGACTGGGCGGTCGCGAACTACGTGGATGACATCGGGCTAACGGTGCCGAGCCAGTACATGCACCCGAGTTGGAACTTCAGGACCCTGCTGCCGGTGCTGACGTCGAACGGAGCGATCGCGGGAACCCCCGGGACCCCCGGGACCCCCGGGACGTACCCACTCCAGGTTCAGAACCTGACGAGCTCCGTGACGGTGACGTTGGCCGATGGCGGATCAGCATACTACCGGTTCGGTGTGGCGTCGGGCGGGACGAGTACGGTAAGGTTTTCGGTCGGTGGCGGAGCGCCTCCGTCGAACCTCAAGCTGGTGCTCGTGCGGACAAAGTAGAGCGCCGCAGCAAGCTTTGATGAACAGCCGGGCTACCGCCCGGCTGTTTTTTTTCGGCAAGGGTATGGGTTGGCGGTTATTCGCTCAGCGTTGCGTGTCAGTGATGGAGCCGCGGGCAGCATTCTGCAGGTTGGACATCCGGCGCATAGAATTCGGGCAATGAAGAGAGATGCGATTTCGTGGGGGGCGCTGGCACGCACCACCGTGCGCGCGGGCGGCGCGGCGCGGTGCAGGCGTTGCGTCGGGCTCACGCAATCCGATTTCGCGGACGCTGTCGGAGTTGGGCGTGTGACTGTAGCGCGGTGGGAGACCGGCGTCATCCGCCCGACGGCGCGACACGTGAGCGCGATGCTCGACCTGCTCGCGGAGCTGGTTGCAAAATCAGGTCTCCCGCGCGCAGAGGACGGTGAGCTGCGCGAGCGGTTCGCGGTGGTGGTGTTGTTCGGCGCGCGGACGCGGCTCGCGCTGGCGGCATGGCGTGCGCTGCTCGATCTCCCGGCGACTGCATTGACGGGCGTGCCGACGGCGGAAGGGAGGGATGGACGGCCGCTCGCGTCGGGCTACGACGTCGGACTCTGGATCGAGCGAAAGCTTCGGCAGAAGGAGCCGCGGTCGCCGGTATCCGGCGATGGGGCGCGGGAGTTGGGGGAGCGGCGGTTAATGACCGAGGTCGTATTTCTGGCGGAAGGGTTTCGGTCGAACAGCCGGTAACGGCGCTGCGTGCTGCGTGCTAATTGCCGAGAACCAACAGCGGGCTTCCCGGTATTTTACATTTCACACGCAGCATATGGCGCGGTAGCCAAGTGGTAAGGCAGCGGTCTGCAAAACCGCTATTCGCCGGTTCGATTCCGGCCCGCGCCTCTAGACGCACGAAGGCCACGCACCTCTCACGACCGTCCCACGCCGATGGCAGGATTCCGTAGTCCTTAGTCCTTTGCCGAATTTGTAGTGTTCGGCCGCTAGGGTTGGGTTCGGCGTGAGCCTCGGTTAAGCGACTGCCACTTCCAGGTGTGGTTGCTCGTTCCGCTTGGGCGTGTAAACCTGGATCTTCACGCTCTTGCCGAGCACCAGGTACCACTCTGTCAGCTTGTCATAAGTGATACTTGAAAGCTTGTTGTTCCAGAGAGCAGAGATGGTGGGTTGACTGGTGCCTAGACGTTTTGCCGCTTCCCGCTGACTCCAGCGCTTCTTCTCGATCAAATTCTTGATCCCAATCGCCAAGTCTGCTTTGGCCTTCCGCTCTTCGGCATCGGCAAAGCGTAGGTCAGCAAACACATTCCCACTGCTAAGCACGATGCTATTCTCATTGGCCTCATCAGCTCTATCTATGGCCAGAGTCTTGATTCTCTTCGCGCTTTCGATGCGATTCTTCGTTCCGGCAGTCATTGCTCTCTATCCATGGTAGGCGGGTTGGTTTTCCGGTCCGAACTGTTAATAGTCCGAACGGTTTTTGTAGTTGGCTCGCGCGACTTTCAGCCGAGCGCGTATTCTGTCTAAGTCCTCTGCCGGTGTCGCGATTCCCGACTTGGATCTTTTCTGGAAGGAACCCAGTACGTAAACCACGCCTTTCATTTTCACCGTGTACATCGTTCTGTAGGTTCCGCTTTTATCGTTCCCGATTATCTCCTCCACATCGCGGAGGTCGCCTTTCATCGACTTTGAGTTCGCCGGCCTTCGGCCCTGCTGTGCTTCGCTCAGCGCGTGTCCGAATACATCTCTTAGATCTTCCGAGAGCGCATTCAATTCCTTGTAAGCGCGACCTACCCAAACCAGTTCTTTCTCTTTCTCCACTGCTTTCGCCCTCGCGGTACTGCCCACGAATAGATCGTCCGAAGATACAGGATTTAGTATCACCAGGCAAGGGGTGGGGGCAATTCATTCGCCCTACTTGGCTACCTCCGTTTGGGTGAGCTTTCCCTTCCAGAAGTACACACGGACCCCCAGTTGCAGGTCGCCTCAACCGCGAGCCCCAGTTTAGAGGTCTCGGGTATGGGAGTCGCGCACGGTGGGTAAATCCGTGGGTAAATCTGCTGGCAAAGGGATGCAACGAAATGCACCGTCTCCACGGCCTTGAATAGCTAAATGGCCGATTTCACAGCCGCGTACACGCGTTGGCAACATTTGCAACGCCACATCATCGTTCTGCAAAACCGCTATTCGCCGGTTCGATTCCGGCCCGCGCCTCTCGTAGTGCCCAACTGGGCTAGCGCCCAGCGTCCGACCTCTTCGTCGATTTAGTCGTCCCGCTCCCCCCGCGCGAACCGAAAGTCGCAGGGCGTGTTCGGTCCCGGACCGAGGTCGCGACTGGTGTGCTGTTTGCATCGCGCCCCCTGGTAGTCCCCCCTAACGGTTCATGACAACATGCAAACGGACAGCCTTACAGATGCGCAGTTGAAGGATCAGATCTGTCGTGCGTTCGGCCTCGAGCGCGACTCCATGGAGACTGTCTCGGCACGGGCCTTCGATTTGCTCCCCGGGCGCGATCTGATCGTCTGGGAGGGGGATGCCCAAACATTCCAGTTCTCCTTTGTCAGCGATTCGGCCAGGACCATCCTTGGATACCCGCTGGAGCGTTGGACCACCGAGCCGACTTTCTGGGCTGACACGGTGGTTCATCCCGATGACCGGAGCGAAGCGATTGCTTTCTGTGCGCTCGCGACGGGCCGTTGCCGCGACCATGACTTCGTGTATCGCGCGATCGCTGCGGATGGGCGCACGGTTGTTCTCCATGATGTCGTCAAGGTCATCATCGGGACCAGAGGAGTCGCAAGCAGGCTCCGGGGGATCATGCTCGACGTCACGGACGAACAGAACGAATTCGCCACCGGCGCCGGGTAACCGCTCATCGAACAGCGACCGCCCGATAGATAATCGTGCAGACTTTTCAATCGGACATCGAAGACCTGTTTCGGCAGGCTCCGATCTTTTTCGCGGTGCTCCGTGGTCCCACCTATGTGTTCGAGCGCGCCAATGACGCTTACCTACAGATCATCGGGCACCGGGACATTCTCGGCAAACCGCTGCTGGAAGCGCTACCCGAAATTGCGGGCCAGGGATTTGTCGAGCTGCTCGACGAAGTAATCGATACTGGAAAGCCTTTTATCGCGCGCGGCATGCCCGCGTCCGTGCAGAGATCTGCCGGGGCGCCGCCTGAGGAGGTGTGGGTCGATTTCGTATTTCAGCCCCTTCGCGCCGAGAATGGCACTGTCGATGGCGTGATTGTGGTTGGATCCGACGTCACCAAGCAATTCATCGCCGTCAGGGAGGCGGAAGCAAAGGCTCGCGCGCTCGCGGCTAGCGAGGAGCAGTTAGTGACCGCCGTTAATTCCATTCCGACATTGGCCTGGATGGCCAATGCAGACGGGTGGATCTTCTGGTACAACGCGCGATGGTACCAGTACACTGGCACGACCCCGGAGGCCATGGAAGGCTGGGGCTGGCAGTCGGTTCATGATCCCGAAATTCTGCCATCGGTGCTCGAGCGATGGACGCTGTCGATCGCGACGGGGGAGCCGTTCGAAATGGAGTTTCCCCTACGGAGTTCCTCGGGCGAATTTCGTTGGTTTCTGACGCGGGTTTCTCCGCTATTCGGTGCCAACGGGGAGATCGTACGCTGGTTCGGAACCAACACCGACGTGCATAGCCAGCGGGAGGCGGCGGATGCCGCGAAGGCGGCGAATCAAGCCAAGTCCAACTTCCTCGCAGCCATGAGCCACGAAACGCGTCAGCCCATCAACGCAACGCTCGGTTTCGTCGAAGTCCTCGAGATGGAGATGTACGGCCCGCTCAATGAGGAACAGAAGAAGGCGCTCGCCCGCATTCGTCTGAACCAGGAGCAGCTGCGTACAGTCGTTACCGATGTGCTCTCGTTCGCCCGATTGGAGGTGGGTCAAGTTCAATTGCAGCACGAGATGCTTCAATGCCATGACCTCCTTGCAGACATCCCCTCGCTGACCGAACCCCAGATGGCCGCCCGGCAGGTCAGCATGCGGGTGGAACTTTGTGATGAGACGCTCATTGCGCGGGGTGACAGGAATCGTGTGCTGCAGATCTGCACGAACCTGCTGACCAACGCTCTCCGCGCGAGCGAAAATGGCGGAGTAATTACGATGCGTTGCCGTGCGAGAGATGAATGGGTAGACATTGAGGTCGAAGATGCTGGAACCGGTATCCCAGCGGACAAGCTGGAGCATATTTTCGAACCATTCGTGCAGCTGGATCGCGGCTTGAACAGGCCGCGGGAAGGCGTAGGTCTGGGCCTCGCGATCAGTCGCGACCTGGCGCGAGCAATGGGCGGCGAGCTCACGGTCAAGAGTGCCGAGGGCGAAGGGTCCACCTTCACGCTCTCCCTCCCGGGCTCCGCAACGCCAGGCGATGCAACCGCACCAGACTCCCAGCTGCGCGGGGCGTAGTTACTGCAGGGTAGCCCTGACGTTCGGAAGAAGCAGGTTCACGCGCAGGTAGCTGCGCGCGAAATGAGCGAAAAGAAAGAGCCCCCGCAACCGATTGGCTGCGGGGGCTCTTTCGTGCTGCTGCCGTTATGAAGCTGCCTGAATGATCCTGGTTACCGCAGCGCGAATCGCAGCGGTATCGGCCGCCGAGAGACGCCCTGACCGTTCCATCGCGTCGAGCTCGTGGAGGAAAGCCTCGAGCTGGTTGACTGCGGTAGCGGGGTTCCCGCGAGCGAACGAAGCTTGCGCGGCGTTCAGCTTCACCTGCAGCGAGTTCGCCTCGCCGCGATTGAGCTTGCCCGCGGCGGCCAGCTGGCCGACCATCGCGCCGGCGCTGCCCGTAGCCTGGCTCCACGTGGCCACCGTCGCCGTCGTCTGGACGGTGTCGGAAAGCGCGCGCGTATCCGTCACGATCAGGCGGACGGTGAAGGTGCCACCGCTGGTGTACGTGTGTGAGACGTTGACACCTGTGCCCGTACCGCCGTCGCCAAAGCGCCAGGCGTAGGTCAGCGCGTCTCCGTCCGCATCGCTGGACATAGCCGCGCTCATGTTCACAGACTCTCCTTCGATCGCCGTGTACGGACCATCTACAGCCGCGACCGGGGGCACGGTGTTGCTCTCGACCGCGATCTCGATGTCGTCACGCAGGAGCGCGAGAAGGTCGTAGCCGGAGAGCGCTTCCACTTGGTCCACCGTGCGCTTGTACGTTTGCCACGGCACGTTTCGGATGCCGGCCTCGTTCGGCATGATGACGGCGATTACTTCCAGGTCATGTCGGCTGTTCACGTGCGCGAGTCCCTTATCACGCGGCATGATCACGGCGACCTTCCACGTGTGCTCGGGGATCACCATCTTCCCTTCGTTCTTGATGGTGCCCTTGTTCCCTGCGGGACCGGCAATGACGTACACTTCCTTGTTCTGGAAGCGCGCCAGATTTCCGAGGTAATTCTCCATCTGCGCCCACGGCCCCTGATTGTTGTCGGCGGCCTGCGGGATGATGTTGCTGAAGTAGTACGTGTGCGCGTTGTCGAGGCTTCCCGCAGTCCGGTCGAACGACCGCGCGAGGTGGCCGCGGTCGATTCCGTAGCCGTGGAACGCGCCGGCGCCCGTGTAGTCCGCGGTCGAGTACCGGCCGGCCGCCGGCAGCTCGGGATCGTACGTGAAGCAGTCACACCGGTCCTGCGGGCCGAAGTGCGACGCGTCGATCTCGTACGCCACCCAGTTCGGGATCCCGGTGGTCGGGTTGAACGAAGTGATGAGCTGATTCCGACGGATGATGAACTCATCCGCGGGCGTCGCGTCCGTCGGCTCACCGAACTCGGCGTTCCCCTCGTAGCTCGCGGTCGTGCTGGCCGTCGCCACGTGCGTGGGCAGCGAGTAGCGCCGCGTCGTGCCGTCCTCGGCGGTAGCCCGCACCACGGCGGTCCCCGCCGAGAGCGCGCGCATCACGCCTTTCTGATCGATGCTCGCGATGGCCGGCGTCTCGGACGACCAGGTCCACGTCGTCGGGACCGTGCTGCCCGATCCGTTCCGCAGCGTCGCGAACAGCTGGTCCTCGAAGCCGACCGGCAGCGGAGGATCGGACGGCACGCGGCCGGAGAAGGAGATGCTGTTGGGGAACGGCGGCGGCGTCACCCCGGTGCCGTTGCACACGCCGAAGCTCGCTGCGTCGCTCGCCCAGCTCGTGCCCACAGAGTTGCGCTGGAGCGACTGTCCGACCGGCGCCGACGTCTGCGAGACGCCGATGTCCTTGGACGTCATCCCTTCGGCGGGGCCGTTGGTCGCGGTAAAGAGTCCCTCGTACGACAGGAACTCGACGACCGTGCCCGCGGCATCCACCAGCGCCATTCCGTCCGGCGAGCCGTTCTGCAATCCGTCCTGCGGGTACGTCACTACCAGAACGCCGCGGCCGCTGCACGCGGTGGTCGCCGGGATCAGCCCGTCGAACACGCGCTCCTCGCCGTACACGACACCGCCGTTGCCGTTGTATAGCAGGATCCGCCAGCCGGTCACGTCAGTCCCGGCGGGCCCCTCGATCTCGAGCGCTTCGCCGAAGTCGGTGCCGAAGTTGTCGTAGTGGATCTCCGAGAACCGAACCGCGGGCTGCGGCGCAGGCGCCTCTACGTGCAGCGTGGCCGAGCCGCTCTTGCCGCCGGCGGTGGCCGTGATCACGGCGTCGCCGACCTGTTCGCCCGTCGCGATGCCGGTCGAGCTCACGCTCGCGTTCGCGGTGGAGCTGCTCCACGTGAAGTCGGCCGCGATCTCCTGATCGGCGGCATCGTAGGCCTTTGCGGTGAACTGCGTACTGGAGCCGAGCTCTACCGTGGCTTCTTCGGGCGTGACGACAACGCGGTCGACTACCGCGACCCCACCACCGCCGGCGCACGCCGAAACCGTGGTGCTGGAGTTGCGCGGCGCGGGCGTGCCGGTGGAGAAATCGTCGCTGTTGTCATTCGTGTCCGTGCAGCCGTTGTTCGCGCGGAATCCCGCGAGCGTCGTGCTGAGAGCCGGCGTGGCGCCGGACCCTTCGTAGAAGTTGGCGCTTCCGTATCCAACGAGATCGACGATGCGCGCGAGCTGCGTGGGCGTGCACGGGTTCGAGCCGCCGTTACAGCCGAGCGAGGTTGCCTGATCGGAGAGCGCAACCTTTCCCGCCCCGGCCGCCATCGCGATGGTACCCGTAGCATCGGACGCCGGAAGCGGCGCTCCATTCGCTCCGCCGGCGAGCTTGACGAGGTAGTACTGCCCCGGCGCAACGGACCCGCTGAGCGCGACGAGCTGGGAGGCGCTCGATCCAAAATTCCCGGTCCCGGTCGCGCTGGCGTACTGGACGGACCAGCCGGAGAGCGAGGCCGTGGCCGTGCCGGCGTTGAACAGCTCGACATAGTCGGCGTTGAGGGTGGCGCCGCTGTTTCCGCCCGCCCCATAGAGCTGGCTGATCACCATCTTCGGCGCAGCCGGGGCGACGTTGAGCATCGCCGGCACCGGGGATTTGGGATCCATGATCCCGTTCTCCGAGCACGACGAAATCGGAAGTACGACCGCGAGCAGGACAGCGCTTAGAGTCCGGATCCGCATGGAGTTTTTTGTAAGTGGGTGGAGGGCGAACACTCTACGGTAACCAACAAATATACATCCGTTTGTAACTTTCGGAATACACAACCCGTGCGCCCACGGGAGCTAGTTTGGCGCCGAGCCGCCGAGAATGCGTTGGGCGACGCACATCGCCTTCAACTTCCCGAATGCGATCTGCCGGGGAAGATGGTTCATCCCGCACGTGCTGGTGATCAGCGTCTGCTCCGGGGCGAGCCACTTCAGCGCCGAGATTCGCTCGGCGATCACCTCGGGCTCTTCAACGGCCATGTCCTGCACGTTCACGGCGCCAACAGCCAGTTGGGTGTCCCCGAGCAGCCCTTCATACAGATGCGCCATGTCGCCCTCGACCATGAGCACGTCGCAATCGATGTCGGCGATCATCTTTGCCGGATATCGACCCTCGAAATACCGGTGCCCGATCTGCCCGTCGTACTCCGGGCCTACTGCATAATTCCCCTGGCATACGTGCTGATGCATTGCCGCATGCTTGAGGCCCTCGGTGCACATGTTGACCGCCTCGACCGCCCAGCCCATCTCCTCGTCGTCCGCGAGCGCGAACAGCGGTTCGTCCACCTGGATATGGCGGCAGCCCGCGGCCTCGAGATCCCGGAAGTTGCGGTTGATGACCTTCGCGAGGTCGAACATCATGCGCTTGAGGTCGTTGTAGTGCTCGTCGAACGCGACCTTGGCGAGCATGTGCGGTCCCGTCATCGTGATCTTCACGGGCTTCTGCGCGAATTCGGACACCGCCTCAAACTCGGCCACGAGGCCGAGGTCGGCGTATTTGATGGGACCGGTACAGATCGACGCCGGGTGGAATACGTTCGAGTCGTTCACCGAGATTTTCTTCGGGCGCGTCTCCTGCGAGAAGCCGGGCAGCTTCTGCCAGAAAAAGTTCAGCATCGCGTTGGGCGGCGCATGCCGATTGTTCGTCCGCCGGTGCATCTCGCCGCCGGTAATGATGTCCATCCCGGCGGCCTGCTGATCCATGATCGCGGCCTGCGTGGCATGGAACTGCGCCGTCTCCATGTCTTCGGGACCGAGCACGCCCGCATCGATCTGCATCTCGATGATCTCGTAAAAGCGCGGAACGCTGTACGAGCCGACGACCGTCGTGGTGTATTTCGGGTAGTGCATCGCGCCCTCAGCAACGTTAGCCAGTGACGCCGAATATACCGACCGCCACATCGTCGCGAAACAGATGGTCGGCGCCGCCGGACCGCCGCCCTGGAGCGGCGGCCGGGCAGTCACGGATAGCCGGTCTGGAGGCTTCCTACGGATTGAACCAGTAGCTCACCTTGATCAGGAAAACGTCGTCCGGTGCGGTCTTGAACAGGGAGCTCAGGTCCCGGCCGAGGCCAAACTCGCCGATGGGCTCGAAGGACTCGCGGTTCTGTTGCCAGGCGAGGTACAAGGTCGAGCCCGGCCGCCACTCCCAGCGCATGACGGCGTTGCCGCGGAGCGAGCGGACGTTGAAATCCGGCTGCGGAAGCGCGAACGAGGGTCCGCCCGATGTCTGACCCGTCGGGTACACGCGGCCGTTCGCGATCTCGCCGACGTCCTGTCCGTAGACCAGGAAGCTGAACTCGCCGGGCTGCGCGAACTCCTTCGGCGGACCGTAGTCGCCCGCGGCGAGGAACGGCTGCAAGAACAGCTGCAGCGACATGCCTGGTGAGAACGTGTAGTTCACGCGCGTATCGATAGCGAACACGGTCTGCTCGAGCTCCGCGAAGATGTAGCGCGTGCCGAACGTATTGGTCGCTGCGGGATCTACCAGACGCTGGAGGTATTGCGCGGTATTGTTGCCGCGCCCGAACGAGGGTGAGAGCGACAGGTCCCAGTGCGGCGCAGGCTTGAGGGTGAGGCCCGTCCACACCTCGGTGTGGTCGCCCGCTCTGCCCCGGTTGGCGAATCCGCCGACATTTCCAACGAGTTTCCTGCGCGGATCCGACGAGACGTTGACGTTGATCGAGGAGAACGCCGGCCTGTCGGCAACAGGCCCGCCGCGCGTGAGCCGGTCATCGACTGTGCCCGCGAACGAGTGCTGGAGGTTTCCATTGACGCTCCAGTAGTTCATCAGCTGGCCGTACGCGCCGGCAAAAATCCGGTTGGAGACGTTATCGCCTCCGTAATTGTGCTCGAAGGATCCGTTCGAGTAGGACTGCCACCTGCGGAAGATTCCCTGTGGGCGTGACTCGTTGTAGTTCACATTAAACGTGAGGTCGAGCCGGTCCGCGCGGCGCTGAAAGCCGAGGTCGCTGACCTCGTAGTCGGGACTTATGGTGTTCACGCCCATGCGTCCCGACCAGTGCCGGTTCATCTGCTTGGAGAGCGACAGTGCGCCGGCGAACCCGGTCATGCTTTCGAGCGCCGGGTCGTAGTCGAGGTGATCCGCGTCCGGCCGCTGGAAATAGTGGTACGGCAGCCGCTGCGTTGCCGCGATCACTCCGGCGTCGCCACGGACATGGCTGGCGCCCACGAAGCCGCGCAGAGTGAACGTGCGTTGCGACCATTGATGACTGAAGTCAATGCCGCCCGAGTAAGCGGCGGATCTCAAAGCGGCGGATAGCTCATCGGTCTCGAGCTTGCGGTTCACGGCGCCGAACAGCGCTCCCACTGACGTGGCTCCCGAGCGGAGCTCCCGTCGCGCGCGTCCGACGAAATAGTTGGTCAGCGGTTCGACCACGCTTTCGCCGCGCGTTCCGTCGGGCGCCTGGAAGCGTCCCATCTCGCGTGCCGTGACCGCGTCGAGCGCACCCGTCGCCCATCCGCCGCCGGTGCGACCCGTGAGCTTCACCGCGCCGAGAATGCTCGTCTCGTTGGGAACATCACGCAGGGCGTACGGCGGTGCCAGCGACGGACGCCGTCCGATGCGCCGCGAATAGAAAACGTTGTTCGCCCCGTCGTCGCCAAAGCGGAAAAGCTCGGATCCTTCAATGAAGAACGGACGTCTTTCGGGGAAAAACGTCTCGAACGCGGTGAGGTTGATCACGGCGGGATCCACTTCGACCTGGCCGAAGTCCGGGTTCACCGTTGCGTCGAGCGTGAGGCTGCTGGTGAGCCGGTACTTGAGATCCGCGCCGGCGTCGAGCTTGAGCTCGCGGTCCTTGCGAAAGGGACTACCCCCGCGATCGATCATCTCCGCCTTGGATACGACGTACGGCATGAACTCGAGGCGCTTGCCGGTCGCGAGGCGAGTGAGGTTGGTTACGTGCCCGTAGCGCGGCGCTCCACCCGGCTGGCCGGGCGGCGTGTACGCCCAGGACGAGAATTCCTGGTTGCGGGCGATCTGCCGCTCGATCTGCATTCCCCACGTCTGCTCGAGGGCGCCGCTGAAGCGGACCTGGCTGAAGGGGATACGCATCTCCGCTACCCAGCCTGAATCACTGATACTGGTCGCCACCTCCCACACGGGGTCCCACGAATCGTCCTCGCCCCGGTCGGCGCGAGTCTGATCGCGACGAACGCCGGCCGGGTTCACCTCAAAACCGAACGAAGTGCGGTGATCGTGCCGCGCGTCGATGATCACGGTCAGCCAGTCGGAAGCGGACATTTCCATGTCGCGGCGGCCCATGCGCGTCCGCACCTGCTGCCGGTCGTACATCTTCGCGCCGATGTACAGCGCGTTGTCGTCGTACAGGATCCGGATCTCGGTGCGCTCGCTGGCGGGCTGCCCTTCGTTCGGCGCCGACTGCGTGAACTCGGTGATCGGGGTCGCGGACTGCCACGCGGCTTCGTCGAGCGCGCCGTCAACCCTGATCGGAGTCGTGACCCGCGCCGCGGACGCGCCCGGGGCGTGGCGATCGTGCTCGTACTCAGTGCGGATCTGCCCGGACGCGGGGGCCGGAGCTTCCTGAGCGGAGACGGGACCGGCAACGGTCAATGCCAGAGCTGCGAACAGTGCTCGCTTCATATGGTCGGTGTCGTTGAATGGGTTATTTCGTCCTTACGAACGGTCCGGTGCGTCGTTTCAGCCGACCGGCATCGTACCTCCTTAGATGCCGGCGGGGCGAGAAAGGATGGCTCGGGTGCGCGAAGAGGGGACCTGTTATGGTTTGTGGTTCGCGAGGCGCCGCAGAAGCGCGTTTCGCGAACCACAATCCGACAACCAGGAACTGTTTTGCGTCCCAGCCGGAGCGAATACGGCGCGTTGATCTCGCTCGCCACGCCGATCGTCGTCGTCCAGGTCGGACTGATGACGATGGGCGTGGTGGATTCGATCATGGCGGGCCGGTTCTCGGCGGAAGCGCTCGCCGCGATCGCGATCGGGAACTTCTACTTCTTCACGGTGGCGATGTTCGGGCTGGGCGTGCTGCTCGTGCTCGATCCGCTTATCGCGCAGGCGGTCGGCGCGCGGGACGAGACGGCCATCGCGCTCGCGGTACAGCGCGGCCTGCTGCTCGCGCTCGTACTGAGCTTCGTGCTGGGCTTGCTGTTACTTCCGGCGGAATCGGTGCTGCGCGCGCTGCGGCAGCCGGAGGCGCTTGCGCCGCTGGCCGCGCGGTACGTGCTCATCTGTCTTCCCAGTTTCCTTCCCTTCAACGCGTTTGTCGTTTTCCGGCAGCTGCTGCAGGCACAAGGGTTTACGCGGGCGATCGTCGTCACGATAATGCTGTGCAACCTCGCGAATGTCGCGCTCAACTGGGCGCTCATCTTCGGAAATCTTGGCTTTCCGCGGCTCGGCGTGACGGGCGCGGCGCTGGCGACCTCAATCAGCCGGACGTTACTCGTCGTGGTTCTAGTAGCTCTCGCATGGCGACAGCTGAAACCGTACGTTTGGCCCGCGCGGCGGCAGGCGTTCGAGCGGGCGCCGCTCCTGCGGATGCTGCGACTCGGCGTTCCCATCGGGGCGCAGCACGAGCTCGAGGTGGCTTACTTCGGCGGGCTGATCCTGCTCATGGGACTGCTGGGCACGATCTCAGTCGCCGCCCACCAAGCCGCGATTAACCTCGCCTCGCTCACGTTCATGGTCCCGGTCGGCGTGGCCTCCGCGACCGCGGTGTTCGTTGGGCGCGCCGTCGGAGCGCGGGACGAGCGGGCGGTGCGGCGGTACGCGGTTGCGGGGCTGGTTTGCGGCGTGGGCTTTATGTGCGTCGCCGCCGCGGCGTTTCTGCTCTTTCCGGTCGCGCTCGCGGGGCTCTATTCGCGCGATCTCGAGGTCGTAGCGCTGGCCGCGGGACTGATTCCCATCGCGGGACTGTTCCAGGTGTTCGATGGAACGCAGGTCGTTTCCGCCGGGATTCTGCGTGGGATCGGTGACACGCGGTTTCCGATGCTGGCGGCAGCGCTCGGCTTCTGGCTCGTCGGGCTGCCACTCAGTCTGGTGCTCGGCTTCAGAGCGCAGTTGGGGGCCGAGGGGCTCTGGTGGGGCTCGCTAGCCGCCCTGATGACGGTCGCCGGGTTGCTCCTCCACCGGGTGCGCATGCGTCTGCGGTGGAGCATGGAGCGGGTGGTCATCGATCGTCCCTCGGCATCCCAAAACAGCGGCTGACTTGTTTTCTGTGAGGCGAACTATTTATTTAGGAAAGACTAAAACATCTCAAGGCTTTCCTGATGAAATACTTCGTCCCCCTGGCACTGGCCGTACTGCTGCTCACGCTGTGGAATAATCCTGCAATCGGGCAGGAAAGAGGTTCGGGGGCGGTCGCTGGAGTCGTTAGCGACGGGGCGGACCCTGTTCCCTTCGCGAGGGTCATGGTCGTGGAGCTAAGCCGATCGGCTGTGACGCGCGCGGACGGGAGCTACCGGATCGGAGCAGTTCCGGCGGGCACTTACTCCATCAACTTCGCCCGGTTGGGGTTTGCGCCGGAGATGCGGCGCGTGACTATCGGCGCGCAGGAGGTGGCGCTGAACGTCACGCTGGCCGCGTCCCGAGTGGAGCTTCCGGCCGTGCAATCAACGGCCACCACGTACGCAACTACCGCGTTCTCTGCGCCGCAGCCCACGAGCGTGCTCGAGGGCGCTGCGCTCCGCACTTCGCAGGGAGCGTCGGTGGGGGAGACGCTGGAAGGATTGGCGGGGGTCCGCAGCCTCAGCATGACGACGGGCATCGGAAAACCCGTCATTCGCGGGCTCACGTCGACGCGCGTTGTCGTGCTGGACAATGGGCACCGGCTCGAGACGCAGCAGTGGGGAAGCGACCACTCTCCCAACGTCGAGACGGCCACGGCCAATCGCATCGAGGTCCTGCGCGGCCCGGCCAGCGTTCTGTACGGATCGGATGCGCTTGGCGGCGTCATCAACATCGTGAAGCCGCCTCTTCCCGATGCCATCGACGGGTCGTCTTTCTTTCGCAGCCGGATGGGGGTCGCGATCAACTCAAATCCACGGTCATCGGACCTGACCGCCGGCGCCGAGGCTGCGGTCGGCGGCTGGGGGGCTCGCGGATCGGTTGCGCGCCGGCTCAGCGGTGACATGGTCACGCCTGCCACCGTGCTCCGCAATACGAGCAACCGCGCGAGCAACTTCGACGCGGCCGTGGGCCATCGCGGGGACTGGGGATCCGTCGACCTCGGCGCCGTCGCCCGCGAGGAGCGAATCGAGATATACGACGATCCCGTTGCGTTCCCCTCGTTCTCCGGCTTTCAGCGTATTGCGGAGCAGCGCTACTCCCTGAAATCCGTTCTCATCGGGCGATTCGGCCGCGTGGACATGCTCGCGGGCGCGGAGCGCAACAGGCGCAGGGAGTACGACGACGAGCAGGCGCGATACGTCGCGCTGGGGCTCCTCTCGTCCACGCTGCTCGCGCACGCCAACTATCACCACCTGCCGGTCGCTGGATTGGCGGGAACGCTGGGCGTCTCGCTGCTGCGGAGCGATTTCGAGAAGTTCGGGCGGGAAACGCTAATACCGTCGAGCCGTGCCCGGAATGTCGGCGTGTATCTGTTCGAGCAGCGCGAGCTCGGCCGATGGAAGCTGTCGGCGGGGGCGCGTTACGACTTCCGCGATCTTACCGCCGAAAGCGACACGGTGTTGAAGATCGAGCGGCAAACGCGGCGGTGGGGAGCGGCGACCGGGGATATAGGCGCGCTGTACAAGCTGACTGAGCCCGTTTCCCTGGTGCTCAACGTCGGAAGCGGATTCCGGGCCCCATCCAACGCGGATCTTTTTGCCAACGGTTATCACGAGGGCACACGCGCGTTCGAGCGGGGCGACCCGGACCTTGGCGTGGAGAAATCGCTGAACGTGGATCTTTCGGTGCGGGCCGCTGCGTCCACCTTCACGCTGGAGCTGGCAGGCTTCGTCAACACGATTCGCGATTACATCTATCTCAAGCCCGCGGGCACGCTGGACACGCTCGACCACGCTCAGGGCGACGCGCGACTTTCGGGGTTCGAGCTGGCCGGCGCCTTCCATCCCGCAAGTTTTCTGTCATTTCGGGCGACGGCGGATTATGTGCGCGGGCAGAATACGACGCTGAATCTTCCATTGACGTTCATCCCGCCGATGCGCGGCACGCTGCGCGCGACGGTGCAGCCGCGCGCGTTTCGCGGAATGCGGGCTCCGTACGCGGCTATCACGGCTGAGGCGGTAGGAGCTCAGCGGCGGCTCGATCCGGGTGATGTCGGCACCAGCGCGTACACGCTGATCCACGCGGGCGCGGGGTTCTCTCTGGGCTCCAGCGCAAAAGCCAGATCGCTCGATATCTCGGTGCGCAATGCGTTCGACAAGCGTTACCGGAACTTCATGAGCCAGTACAAGACGATCGCGCTCGGCCAGGGCCGCAGCGCAGTCGTGCGGGTAAATGTCGAGATGTAAAAGCCGTTTTCGTGACGTCCTCCTGACAGGACACTTTCTACAGATTATTGGCCGATTTTCGACAATTAACTGCGGGAATCCGGACTTAAGTCCTGTGACTCGACCCCGGACACTGGCACGCCTAGTGCCTTATTAAGGGCATCACCGCGAGAGCCATGAGGGCGACAGCGGCCAGTCAGCGGAGGTTGACACGATGAAAAAAATCAAAGCACTCGTAATCATTCCGGCGATCCTGCTCGCGGCAGCTTGTGGCCGCGACGACGATTCGACCCGGAGCGTTGATGCGGCGTTGGACAGCGATCTGCGCCTTGCGGGCGAAGCCTATGCGCCGGGGATGGACAGCATCTCCATGCTGGAGCGTAACGCTGCTCTGACCGCCACGGCTCCGGCTGTAGCGCCGACGCGGACGGCGGCTGCGCCTGTGCGCACGACTACCACGCCGCGGCGTACCACGACCACGACGCGACGCGCCACGACGCGACGCGCCTCGAGCAGCGGCACGTCTTCGGGCAGCGGTACGTATTCGGCGCCTGCGCCGTTCCGCACCGAGACGCGCAGAAACACCGGACGTGACGCCGCGATCGGCGCCACGGCGGGCGCGGTCATTGGCGCCACGACCAGCAGAGACAAGGTCAAGGGTGGCCTGATCGGAGCGGCCATCGGCGGAGTCGCCGGCGCCGTGATCGGACACAACGTCGACAAGAAGAAAGTGCCGGTGAATCCGTAGGCTCAGCGCCAGGCTGTGACGAAGGCGGGTGGAAATTCTCCACCCGCCTTTTTTTTGCCCCTCTGCTCGTACAACTTACGCCCCCTCACTTCGGGCACCCACTCAATGGACCGTTCGCGCAACTCGCGAACAACAGACATCCTCACCAAGCTTCCCGGTTTCGCGGCGTTGTTCGCGACGGCGGCGGGTTCGATCGTCATCGCTGGATGGTCGCTCGGAATCCCCATGCTGACGAGAATGATTCCGGGATTCGCTCCCACGCCTTTGCTCGCGGGCGCTGCCATGGTTGGGTCGGGGGCGGCGCTCTGGCTGGTGCGCGACGCGGAAGCCGGCTCGCTCAAGCGGTTCGTCTCCGCGGCGCTCGCGATTTTCGTCGCCACGGTCGCGCTCGCATCCGCGGGCGAGCACATCTCCGCGAGATCGATCGACTGGTCCAGCTTTGGCGCGCGCGTTGCCGCGACTCCCGGGCTGACCGGCAGACTCCCAATCAACTCGGCGTGGGGCTATTTCCTCGTCGCTATCGCGATCTGGACGCTGTGCTCTCGACGACTCAGCAGGAGCCGCGCGCCACAGTGGCTCGGTCTCGCGATCTTCCTGACGGGATTCTTCGCGCTTGTCGGACGCGCGTTCGAGGTAAGCGCGTTTTACAGCCCGATGCCGGGAGCTCCGATGAGCCTCTGGACGATGGTGTCGCTCCAGGTGCTTGGCATCGGCGTCGTGTTCGCGCGGCGTTGGTTCGGCTTTTCCGCGCTGCTAATGGACAAGGGTCCCGGGGGGAAGCTCGCACGGCGCCTTCTCCCGCCGGCGATAGCGATGCCTTTTGTCGTGGGATGGGCAGCGCTCCTTCTCGAGCGCGCGGGCGTGTACGGGACCGAAGTCGGGTCGTCGTTCTTCGCGGTCACGATCGTTCTTGCGTTCACGTGGATGGTGATGCGCGCCGCCCGCGCGGTGCAGCGCGCCGACGCCGAGCGCCTCGCGGTCCTGGCTCGGGAGCAGCACGAGCGCGAAGTCGCCGAGGTGGCGCTGGTCACCGCGGAGAAGGCGAGCCTCGCGAAGAGCGACTTTCTCGCTGTCATGTCGCACGAGCTGCGTACGCCGCTCACCGCGATCATGGGGTACGAGGAGCTGCTCGCGGACGGGATCACGGGGCCGGTCAACCCGCAGCAGGCGCAGCAGCTGGGCCGGATCAAGGCGAGCGCCCAGCATCTGCTCGGTCTCATCGACGAGGTCCTGACTTTCTCGAGGATCGAAGCCGGCCGCGAGACGATTCGTCTCGAGATCGCGGACGTGAACCGCATTATCGAAGATTCGGCCAACCTGGTGGCGCCGCTGGCGGCGGAGAAGAAGCTCGGCTTTGTCGTGCACCTGCTCGACCCGCCGCGTTTCATGCGCACCGATCCGGTAAAAGTGCGTCAGATGATCGTGAACCTTCTCACGAACGCGGTGAAGTTCACGGAGGCCGGCACGGTGAGCTGCAAAGTTGCTGCAGACGGACAGAACATCGAGATTACCGTGCACGACACGGGCATCGGAATCTCGGCCGAGCATCTCGACAAGGTGTTCGATCCGTTCTGGCAAGTCGAGCAGAAGGCGACGCGCAGGGCGGGGGGTACCGGGCTTGGTCTCACGGTTACGCGACGCCTCGCGCGGCTGCTGGGCGGCGATGTCGCGGTGGAGAGCAGCGTGGGCGAGGGAACTACGTTCAGGATCACGATCCCGGGGCTCGCTTCCAGCACGCCGACCGGCACACCAGCGGTGATACCATGATGACACGGCAGACTCTTGTTCGCGCATCACTGCTCGCGCTTGCGCTGTTCCGGCCCGCTGCGGCCGATGCGCAAACGATCGCGGAGCGTTACCGCGCCACAACCGACAGGATCATCGCGGCGGCGCTGGGCGACAGCGCCGCGTACGAGCGGGTCGCGTTTCTCGCCGACAGATTCGGGCACCGCCTGAGCGGATCCGCCAGCCTCGAGCACGCGCTGGACTGGATCATCGACGAGATGACGCGCGACGGACTGCAGAACGTGCGCGGCGAGCCGGTGATGGTTCCGCGCTGGGTGCGCGGCCGGGAATCCGCAGCGCTGGTGGAGCCGCGGCCGCTGGAACTGCGTATGCTCGGCCTGGGCGGGAGCATCGCCACGCCCGCCGAAGGAATCACTGCGCCGGTGCTGGTCGTGGAGAGCTTCGACGATCTCGCTGCCAGGCAGGTGGAGGCGCGCGGGAAGATCGTGCTATTCGACGTGCCATTTACCAGTTACGGCGCGACTGTCCGATACAGGAGTCGGGGCGCGATCGAGGCCGCGAAGCTCGGCGCCGTCGCCGTGCTGATCCGGTCCGTGGCGAGCAACTCGATGCAGAATCCCCACACGGGCGCGATGCAGTATGACACTGCCGTCGCGCGAATCCCGGCGGCCGCGCTCAGCGTGGAAGACGCCGCGATGCTGCACCGGATGCACGATCGCGGCGACCGGGTGGTGGTTACGCTGAAAATGGAGGCGATGACCCACCCCGACGCACTGTCGCGCAATGTGGTCGGCGAGCTGTTGGGGCGGGAAAAGCCCGAGGAGATAGTTGTCCTCGGCGGGCATATCGATTCATGGGACGTGGGGCAGGGCGCGATGGACGATGCCGGCGGAAGCGTGGCGGCCTGGGAAGTCTTGCGCGTGCTCAAGCGGGTCGGGCTGCGTCCGCGAAGGACGATCCGCGTGGTGCTGTGGACGAACGAAGAGAATGGTCTGCGCGGCGCCAACGCGTACCGAGACGCGCACGCCGCGGAGATGCCGAACCACGTGCTGGCCATGGAGTCGGACGGCGGAGTGTTTGCGCCGCAGGGGTTCAGCTTCGATGGCGCGGACGAAGCGATGACAATGGTGGGAGGGATCGCGACGCTGCTCGACTCGATCGGAGCGACCCGGATTCGCGCGGGCGGTGCTGGGGCCGACGTCGGCCCGCTGACGGCAGCCGGCGTACCGGGGCTCGGCCTGCAGGTGGATGGCACCCGCTACTTCTGGTACCACCACTCGGAAGCCGACACGATGGACAAGCTCGATCCGCGCGAAGTCGCGCAATGCGTAGCCGCGATGGCGGTGATGGCTTACGTGATCGCCGACATGCCCGAGACACTTCCACGCCGGGCTCCGCGATAGCCAGTAGCTAGCCCGTCGCGGTTCTCTCCATCAGCGACGGGAGCTCGCTCGCCAGCTCGCGCGCGAGATAGCCGATTCGTCCCTGCCTGGAAGCCAGCGCATTCCCGGCTTCGCCGTGCAGAAAAACTCCCCATAGCGCAGCGGTAGTGGCGTCCGCGCCGCGCGCGGCGAGTCCGCCAATGATCCCGGCGAGCACGTCGCCGGATCCCGACGTCGCGAGTCCGATGTCGCCGTCGGAATAGCGCCACATTCTCCCGTCCGGACGCGCGATGATCGTCTTCGATCCTTTCAGCAGTGCGACCGCGCGGTACGCGCGGGCAGCCGCGAGCGCGATCTCGACCGGCTCCCGGAGCACGCTTGCCTTGTCTTCACAGAGCAGCGCGGCCATCTCGCCGGCATGAGGCGTCAGGATCAAGTTGCCTTCGTGACGCGAAAGCAGTGCTGCGCTTCCGCCGAGCGTCGATACGGCACCGGCGTCGAGGACGAGGACCGGTCCGCGCTCCAGGCGATCGAATAGCGCTGCGAGTAAGGCTCTCGCGGCTTCGTGATCCACCATGCCGGGCCCGATGACGACTGCATCGGCCGTCTGCGCCGTGTCCGCCAGCGCGGCAGCAGCGCGCCGGTGAATCGCGCCCTGCCGTGTTTCGTGGAGGGACACGACCAACGCTTCGGGAACTGTCACGCCAAGGAACGGCGCGACCGAAGTCGGGGCTGCGATCTGCAGCTTGGCCGCGCCCGCGCGCAACGCGGCCGTCGCGGCGAGCACGACGGCCCCCGGAGTCGAACGGTCCCCGCCGATCACCATGATCGTCCCGCGCTCGTCTTTACCGTCGTTCGAACCGTGCCGGGGCAGCGGCCGTCGGCGCAGCAGCGCCCGCGTTAGCGCTGCCGGCTCCCGTGACTTTCTACCGGGCACCCGCGACCTTGTCCGGCGCGCTCGTCACAGGGGCGCCTTCGTGCTCCAGCGGCGCGACGAAATTGAACTCCGCGAGAACGAGCCGTCCGTTCCTGGTCTGACTGGTGTCGTTGTCGTAGCGTGTCACCGAGCAATTGGCGATCTCGGTATCGCGGTCGATGGCGAGTATCTCATCTTCCGTCATGTGCTCGATGATGTAGCGCATGCAGTGCACAACGACGGAGTGGGCAACCACGAGCACTCGCTCTCCGCAGAACTCGCGGGAAATCATCTCTATTCCACCGCGCAGCCTCAGAATCACGTCGGTCCAGCTCTCGCCCCCCGGGGGCCGATGGTAAAATTTTCCGAGCATGCGGCGGAACTCCGCTTGCTCAGGCTGCCTGGACCGGATGCCGAGCTTCGTAAGCCGGTCCAGGACGCCAAACTCCTTCTCGCGAAGACGCTCGTCCAGAATTATCGGATTGGCGGGATCGGACGGCTGAATGTTTCCGTGCTTCCGGATGATCTCGGCGGTCGTCAGCGCGCGCTTATACGGCGAGCTGAGAATGACGTTCGGCCTGGACTCGGTGGGCATTTCCGCGAACCACTTGCCCAGCGCCACCGCCTGCCGCTCGCCGAGGGGCGAGAGTGGGACGTCCACGTCGCGGACGTCGATGTCGATGATTTCCAGCCCCGTCGCGTGGGCCGCGTCGCGCGCGACGTTCCCCGCGGATTCCCCGTGACGAACGATCCAGAGAGTAGCGGGCCAGATGGTCGGGTGGTTCACAAGTGCGTCCTGAGGCACAGATTGTACCGCTGGTCCAGTGCCTGATCACTATCCCATGCCTCCTTCTCCCGACCAGCTCGACCCGGACTGGCACAAGTACCCGGACACCGTTCTTCATTTCAGGGCGGATCCCCCGGTGCGCGTGGATCTGCGCGATCCGGTCGGAAAGGCCGGGATCGCCGCGATGGCGCGCGCCGGACTTTCGGGCCCGTTCGCCGTGCTCACGGCGCACGACCCGCGCGGGGAGGACAAAGACGACGAGGAGAATGACCGCCGCGCAGCGCGGCTAAACGAGAGGCTTCGCTCGGCCGGCGCCATGTTTTTTAACGTGGACGCGTGCTCGCCGGACGGCTCGCATTGCGAGGCCAGCGTCGCGGCCGCGATAGAACGAGATGCAGCTACGCAGCTGGCAAGGGAGTTCGAGCAGGTCGCGATCTTCTGGTTCGACGGTGAGAAGTTCTGGATCGTGGGCGCGCTTGCGGGCGGTGATCCGGTGATCTTGCCGCGGCCGGTGTAAACGAAAAAAGGCCCGCGGCATCGCCGCGGGCCTTTCCCGAACCGCATGTCCGTGGTCAGAGCAGCGGCTTGTACCTGAAGGCCGCGACTCCCGTGGCTTTAGCCACCACCGCGAATTCTCCCAGCTCCTTGGCCGCCACCGGCCCGACCTGAACCTGCTCGGTTGCGAGAACGTTGCCCGAGCGGTCGAGCATCTCGACGATCAGCGTGTACGACTGAGGTGTGGTGCCGAGGTTCTCGATGTTTCCGCGGAGCCGTGCTTCCTCTTCCATTGGCGAAAACTCGGTGAACTCCACGCGCACCGGCATCGCGGTCGCCATCCGATCGTACTTGGTGGACGAGTCCGTGTAGGCCTGGCGCATAGCCGGATTCGACGCGCGCTCGGACATTCCGGCGTACGCATAAGCGTGGAAGACCCAGTTCTCTGGATTGTTCGGATCGAGTGCGGCAAGCCGCTGACTGATCGGCAACAGGCCGGCGAAATCGTTCAGCTTGACGAGAGTGACCGAGAGGTTGCGAAGCGCATCTCTGTGGTAAGGGTTCAGCGAGAGTACCGCGTTGTACAGCGCGGCGGCTTCGATCGGTGTTCCGAACCGCGTCGCGAGTATTCCGCTAGTCAGCAGCGATCGCTCGCCGTAGGGGGCAGGATTGGAGGAAACTCCGCCATATACCGCGCGGATAGACGTCGTGTCGCCCACCGCGGCGAACACTTCGCCGATCTTTTGCAGCGCGTCGGCTCTCTGCAGATCCGACTCCGCCAGCGCCGCGTACCGCTTGAAGTGCTCGGCGGCCTCGCGCGCGCGGATCGAGCGCTCGGCGGCCGGTACGGTGGCAATCGAAGCCGCGACCAACTCGCCCAACTCGTAATGCGAGCTTCGTACGACGTCACCGTAGGACGTGTCGTTCTGCGAGATCTCCAGCGCTCTGGCGAGGTGGCCACGCGATTCCTCGAAGAACCGGGCCCTCTCGGCAGCGGGCGCCGCGTCGAGCCGCTGCCTGGCGACTCCACCCAGCACGACGTACGCGTACGGCTCGTTGCGGTCGAGTATCAACGCGCGTCTCGCCAGCGAGTCCGCGACGTCGAGGCGGCTCTCAGACAGCGCGGTCAGTGCCCGGTTCATCGTGCCGACCCAAGGCGAGCCCTGACGCCACGCGGCGATCTGGTCAGCGCACCGGGGAACGAGCGTCTCGGCCAACGTGAAAACGGAGTCGGCGAGCACGTACAGATCGGCCGGCTGCTCCCGGTCGCTCGCGAAGCCGAAATCGGCCCGCGTTCCGCTGACGGGCGCCGAAGATTCCATAAGGAGAAGCGCGAGGGCCTGGCCGAGCGTGAATGCCTGGCCGGCTGGGTTCTTGTCGCGGTCCCGCGCAGCGGGATCGGTCAGGAGCCGAACGGCAGTACGAGCGTCGGTGGCCGGGTCCCCGTTGTTGTTCAGAGTCGCGATCCCTTTCTGGACCGCGAAAAAGGCGCGGCCGACGAACTGCGGAGCGTTCTGATCGGGGTTGCAGGCGTCGTTCTGCGCCAGCGCGGGTGTTGCGGCAATCGCGGACATGCACGCCAGGCCAGCAATGAACTTCACGCAGGAATTCATCCACTCACTCCATAAGGGAGACAAGATTTGCCGCCCGGGGCATCGGCGCACGCGCTCCAGCACCGGGCGACGTTAATCCACGTAATATACCATTTCCCTGCGACTGTTCCCCCACGCCAGCCCATGAAAAAGCCACGTCCCTACACGCCGGGGCTGCACCGCGCCGCCGTGCGACACCTGAAGCGTTCCGATCCCGTCCTGGCGGGGGTTGTCGCCCGCTGCGGACCTCAGCGGTTCGCGCTGCGGACCGACGGCACCCACTTCGATGCCATCGCCCGGGCCATCGTTTCGCAGCAACTCTCGGTCAAAGCCGCGTCAACGATCCACGGCAGATTCTTCGAGCTGTACGAGTCTGCCGGCGGCCGGCCCGAGTTCGTTGCCCGGATCCCCGAGACCCGGTTACGGGAGGCAGGCCTGTCGTGGCAGAAGATCTCATATATCAAGGATCTGGCTCGTTTGGTCGCGTCAGGGGAGCTCGCGCTTACTCAGATCGACGAAATGTCGGACGACGAGCTGATCGCTCGGCTGATATCGGTGAAGGGAGTCGGCATATGGACCGCGCAGATGTTCCTCATGTTCCGCCTTGGCCGGCCGGACGTGCTGCCGACGCTCGACCTCGGAATCCAGAAAGCGATTCAGCGGGCGTACGGATTGCGGAAGGTTCCGAGCGCCCAACGGATGGAAAAAATCGGGCGGTCGTGGGCGCCGTACCGCACCGTCGCATGCTGGTATCTCTGGCGAAGTCTTGACCAGCCGGCTGTCGTCGCGCCCGCTCGCAAGCGAAGCAAGTCGAAGCGACCTGCGGCAAGCTAGATTGGGGGATGCCTCTCGTGCCCTTTGAATCGTTGGGTGACGACTCACGCGTGTGGGTGTTCGCCGCCGATCCGCGCCTGGACGATGAGCGCGCCGCCGATCTCCTCACGGTTATCGATGGTTTTCTCTCGCAGTGGACCGCGCACGGATCGGCGATGACGTGCGGCCGCGATTGGCGCGATGGCCGGTTCCTGGCGGTGGGCGCGGATCAAAGCGCCACCCACGCTTCCGGCTGCTCGATCGACGGCCTGTACAAGAAGCTGGGCGAGTTCGAGAAGCAGAACGGAGTGTCGCTCCTGTCGCGCGACGCTGTGTACTTTCGCGATCAGGGCGGCGAAGTACAAAGCGCGTCACGTGATGAATTCGCGCGACTGTCGTCGGGCGGAAGCATCGGCGCGGCGACGAGCGTGTTCGACACGAGCGTGAGCTCGCTCCGCGAATGGCGCGAGAGATTCGAGCTTCCGGCCTCGGGCTCCTGGCACAGGGCGCTGCTGGCCGTTTAAGCCGGACCCCGATCAGGGCATCTTTTTCTCGTCGAACTCCTGCTGCGCTTTCTCGGCAGCCAGAAAGCCGATTTTGCTGTGGGTGCCGTCACAGAAGGGCTTGTTGGTGGAAGCTCCGCAGCGGCAGAGAGAGATGCGCTTCCCGGGCGTGGTAGGAACCGGCTGGCCGAGATGGTCGACGAGATTGATCTCGCCTTCGATGGAGTACGGGCCGGTCTGCTTGATCGTGATCGTCACATCTGGCATATGATTGTCTGTAAGGGTTTCAAACTCTCAGCGTGTCCCGCCTTGTGATTCGCGTAGCTCTGTGGCTTGTTGCCCATTCGTTCGCCTCGGATGATGGACGAGGGGAATGTATCCCGTCGTTAGCTTTCGGCTCACGCGAAGAGACAACCGATCAGACCTGGAGCAAGCGATGCCGGTGAGAAAAGCGAGCGCACAGTGGGAAGGCGGCCTCAAGGGAGGCAAAGGCAGTTTTCGCGGCGAGAGCGGGGGAATCGGCGGCGCCTATTCGTTTGGCTCCCGCTTCGAGGAAGGAGCGGGGTCGAACCCGGAGGAGCTGTTGGCGGCAGCGGAGGCCGCGTGCTTCAGCATGGCGCTGAGCGGGTCGTTGGAGAAGAACGGCACACCGCCGACCCGGGTGGAGACCGACGCACAATGCACGGTAGAGAAAGTCGGCGACGGCTTCAAGATCACGACGATGAAGCTCAACACGCGCGCGACGGTTGCGGGACTGGACGACGCGGCTTTTCAGCGAATCGCGACGGCAACGAAGGACGCCTGTCCAGTGTCCAGCGCGCTCAAGGGCAACGTCGACATTCAGCTCGACGCGCGGCTGACCAGCTGACTCGCCCGCCATTGTCCAGATCGTAGGCGAGGCATCGTAAATCAGGCGGTCGCGCCGCTCGCGACCGTCTCCGCCTCCGTCTCCCAGTTGTCGATCTCATCGCACGCATCGCAGTTCCCGCAGCGCCAGTCGGCCTCGACCTCCTCGCCAAAGTGCTCGAGAATGAACCGCGTGCGACACTCCGCCGTCTGGCAGAACTCGATCATCGTCCGAAGCTTCTGCTGGTCGCGCTCGCGCCTCTCTTCATAGTCCAGAAGATCGGCGCTGAGGTTGACCGATGTCAAACGGTCGGCAAGCCGCTCCCACTTTCCGTCGCGGTGCTCGCGGACAACGCCGTGTCGCTTGAGAAGCGAAAAAACGATACGGGTCTTCCGCAGCGCGACACCTGTCTGCTCCGCGATATCCGCTCCGGCGACGGGCTGCCCTTGCGGGTACTGCTCGAGCGCGATCGCTACTCGCGCTGCCTCCTCGACTTCCGGATACTTGCCGCCAAGAAAGTACGACTGAATTCTGCGATCTTCGACGCGATATAAGACCGTGCATACGGCGGGCTTTCCGTCGCGCCCGGCGCGACCCGCCTCCTGGTAGAACGACTCGATCGATCCGGGGAAGTGGTAGTGCAGGACGAATCGCAGATCATGCTTGTCGATGCCAAGGCCGAATGCGTTCGTGGCGATGATCGCCTTGATCTTGTTGGCCATGAACATCTCCTGAGCTTCCCTCCTGTCTGCCGCGGGCAATCGCCCGTGGTAGATGGCGATTCGGTACTTCTCGCGGAACTTCTCGTGCAGGCGCTGGGCTTCCTTCACCGTGGCGACGTAGATGACCCCGATTCCGTCGCCGTCGCCGAGCGTGCGCTCCACCACAGCGTCCTTGATCCCGTCGTTCACGGTCCGCCGGACTTCGAATCGAAGGTTGGGGCGGGCGAAGCCGGTGATGGTGACGTGCGGATCGTTCATGCCTAGCTGGCGCATGATGTCCTTCTGGACTTCGGCTGTAGCCGTCGCCGTCAGCGCGAGAACCGGCGGGCGTCCGAGTCGCTTGGCGATGTTTCCCAGCGCGAGATAGTCGGGCCGGAAATCGTGCCCCCACTGGCTCACGCAATGAGCCTCGTCCACGACGAACAGGCTTATTTCGCGGCTGAGCAGGTGCTCGAAGAATTCACGATCCTTGAAACGCTCCGGCGTGACGTACAGGATATCGCCCTCGCCCTCTCCGATTTGCCTGTGCGCCTCCCGCGATTCGGAGCTGGAGAGATGCGAATGCATCGCCACCGAGTCGACTCCCTGCGCCACCAGCTTGTCGTGCTGGTCCTTCATCAGGGCTATGAGCGGCGTAACGACGACCGTCAGGCCGTGCAGCATCACGGCACTCAGCTGGTAGATCAGCGATTTCCCACTGCCGGTGGGCATCACCACGAGCACGTCGCGCCGGGCGATGAGCGCGCGCACAGGCTCCCACTGACCCTTTCTGAAGTCGTTATGGCCGAAACGATCGCGGAGACAGGCGACGGCCTCGGCTTTTGTTATACTTTGCGGCATTGGGGGGTATCAAAGGCAGGAACTATTCCGCAGGAACCGGGCTCCCACCAGATCACCGATGCTAATCAGACGACGACCAGACCTGCCGTCGAGCGAGATCACCGACGAGCACATCTACGTGGACCGCCGGAAGTTCCTCACGGCGAGCAGCCTGTTCGGAGTGGCCGCGGCAACCGGCGCGCTTCCGGGATGTCTCGGCGCGTCCCCTTCCGACGCGCAGGCTGACGACAAGCTGACTCCTTTCAAGGACGTCACCACCTACAACAACTACTACGAATTCGGAACGGCTAAAGACGATCCCGCGAAGAACGCCGGCTCTCTCCGCACCCGCCCGTGGAGCGTCGCGGTGGAAGGGATGGTGAAGAAGCCGGCCGTGTACAACCTCGAGGACATCGTCAGGCCGGTTTCGCAGGAAGAGCGCATCTACCGGCTGCGCTGCGTCGAAGGGTGGTCAATGGTGATTCCGTGGCTCGGGTTTTCGCTCGCCGCATTCATCAACAGGGTCGAGCCGACATCGCAGGCCAGGTTCGTCGAGTTCACGACGCTGCGCGATCCGAGTCAGATGCCGGGAGTTCGCAGACCCGTGCTGGACTGGCCGTACACTGAAGGGCTGCGTCTGGATGAGGCCATGCATCCGCTGACGATTCTCGCGACGGGGCTGTACGGCCGCGCTCTGCCGAATCAAAACGGCGCGCCGTTGCGTCTCGTGGTGCCGTGGAAGTATGGGTTCAAGAGCATCAAGGGAATCGTGAAGATGCGATTCACCGACCGGCAGCCGGCGACCGCGTGGAACAAGGCGGCGCCGTCGGAATACGGCTTCTACTCGAACGTGAACCCGGAAGTCGATCATCCGCGGTGGAGCCAGGCCAAGGAGCGGCGCATCGGCGAGTTCCTGCGCCGCAGGACGCTGATGTTCAACGGTTACGGCGATCAGGTCGCGCGGATGTACGCGGGAATGGATCTGCGCAGGAACTACTGAGCGAGCCGGCACACGTGCGCCGCTCCAGCGCGATCAAGCCGGTCGTTTTCGCGTCTGCGCTCCTCCCGCTCGCGATCCTTGTCTATGAAGGGTTCAACGCCGGGCTCGGCGCCAACCCGATCGAAGAGGTAGAGCTTCGAACCGGGCGATGGGCCCTCCGCTTCATCGCGATCACTCTCGCGGTGACTCCGCTACGGCGCATCACGGGATGGAACGAGGTGATCAAGTACCGGCGCATGCTCGGCTTGTTCGCTTTTTTTTACGCGACCCTCCACCTCCTCGCATTCGTGGGGCTGGACATGTTCTTCGACGTGGGCGACATCGTCGAGGACATAGTGAAGCACCCGTACATCACGATCGGCATGGCGACCTGGCTGATGTTGCTGCCGCTCGCCATCACATCGACGAAAGGCTGGGTGCGCCGGCTCGGCGGCAAGCGCTGGAACATGTTGCACCGGCTCATATATGTCGCTGCCATCACGGGCACCATTCATTATCTGTGGGCCGTGAAGAAGGACACGTTCCTGCCCTTCGTCTATCTCGGGATCATTGCCTCGCTTCTGGCGTGGCGACTCTGGCTGTGGCTCGCGAAAAGAAGGGCGCGCGCGTCGCGCGAGGCTCCGACTATTTCCTGAACTCGGCGACAGCTTTCATTTTGCGATCAACCCTGTAACCTCAGGTTGTGCCCGATTCCATGGAGCCGCTGGAAGCGTTCGCGATAACCGCGCCGGGGCTGAGCCGGATCGCCGCGCGGGAGCTCATAGGGGCAGGGCTCCACGTCGATGCTGTAGAGTCGGCAGGGGTGACGTTCAAGGGTGGCCTTCGGGAAGTGTACACCGCTAATCTGCAGTTGCGGACCGTGAGCCGCGTGATCGTCAGGCTCGCGCGGTTCCATGCGCGGACCTTCGCTGAGATGGAGAGGCATTCCGTCAGGATCGGCTGGTCGCGGTTTCTCGCACCTGGACGGAGGTTCGAGGTCCGCGTGACCTCGCGCAGGTCGCGGCTGTACCATTCGGATGCCATCGCGGAGCGGATAACGCGGGCCATCCGAGAGGGAACGGGCGCCGAGCCGGGGGACGACGAGCGATCGGAAGAGCGCGAGGGAGAACGGGCCCAACTGATCGTCGTCCGGCTGGAGCGGGACGAGTGTACCGTGAATATGGACAGCTCGGGCGCGTTGCTGCACATGCGCGGTTACCGCCGCGCGACCGCCAAGGCGCCGATGCGGGAAACGATCGCGGCTGCCATGCTGCTGGCCTGCGAATGGCGCGCCGACGAGCCGTTGTTCGATCCGTTTTGCGGGTCGGGAACCGTTCCTATAGAAGGGGCCATGCTTTCGAGGCGCATTCCTCCGGGGCTGGACCGCGTTTTCGCATTTCAGCAGTGGCCGTGGTCGGAGCCGGGGTTGTGGTCCCGAATGCGACGCGAAGCGGAGCTGGAGATTCTGGAGCGAGCCGTCGCGCCGATTCTCGGGTCCGATCGCGACGAGGGCGCGATCAACTTCGCTGGCGAGAACGCGGCGCGCGCCGGCGTAGCAGGAGACGTCGAGCTGGTGCGCAGCGCGGTATCGGAGGCGGACATCGACACGCCTCCCGGATGGGTCGTCACGAACCCACCCTACGGCATTCGCGTGGGTACATCCCGCGAGCTGCGCAACCTGTACGCGCGGCTTGGCGCAGTCATGCGCGAGCGGTTTGTAGATTGGAAGCTGGCGTTCCTGTCGGCGGACCACGCACTCGAGTCGCAATTGCGCATGGAACTACAGACTTTGTTCAGAACGACAAACGGGGGAATTCCGGTGCGCTGCATGACGTCACGGCTGTCCGCTCCGGAGGGGGAGGGTCGGTGAACGGATTGGAGCGGGGGGTTGGGCGGATCGAATCGATCAACGTGTCCGAAGGTGGCGTTCCCAAAAGAGCCCGGCCCGAGGCGTGGATCTCACGGAACGGGGTACACGGAGACAGCCACACCGACCTGCGCTTCCACGGCGGGCCTGATCGGGCGGTATGCATTTTCTCCAGGGAGATAATCGAGGCGCTTCGCCGGGAAGGCCATCCGATCGGCCCTGGGACGACGGGGGAGAATCTGACGGTCTCGGGAATCGACTGGGCCACCGTTATGCCGGGCACGGTCTGGCAGGCCGGCGATTCGGTGCTCGAGATCGCGTCGTACACATCCCCGTGCAAGACCATCCAGGATTCTTTCACCGACAAACGCTACAAACGTATCGCACAAAAGGTAAACCCTGGCTGGAGCAGGGTTTACGCCCGTGTGCGCGAGGAGGGGCAGGTTCGCGTCGGCGCTGGTTTTACCGCGGTATCACTCTTGAAGTAGAAGTCCTGCCGCGTCGGGAGCCTTTAGCCGGCGGAGAAGTCACGGCGCGTCACCGCGCCGCACACCAGACAATCGAGGAATTCCGTGGAAATCGGAGACGAGATCGAGTTCGAGGGCGTCGCTGACGCTCCGACGGGACCCGCGCGCGGCCGCCGGCGAAGCAAGCCGAAAGCCGCCAAGCGCGCTGGCGATGGTCGGCCCACTAACGGGAATGGGTCGAAGCAGATTGAGCTGAGGCGGCTGCTGGCCGGGCTCAAGGAGCTTGGGGGCGGCGATTTCGGCGTCCGGCTCGCCGAAAGCTCTGATCCGATGATGAACGACATCTTCGCGGAGTTCAACGCGATCGCCGAGCGAAACCAGGCGGTGACGATCGAGCTGCGGCGCGTAGCGACCACCGTCGGAAGCGAAGGGCGCATGCACGACCGCGCGTTCGTTCCCGAGGTCGAGGGCGGATGGCGCTCGATGGTCGGGTCAGTCAACTCCCTGATCACCGATCTGGTGCAGCCGACAACCGAAGTTGCGCGCGTGCTCACAGCGGTCGCCGAGGGCGATCTCAACGAGAAGATGCTCCTCGAGATGGAGGGGAAGCCGCTGCAGGGCGAGTTTCTGCGGATCGGCACTACCGTGAACACGATGGTCGACCAGCTCAGCGCCTTCGCGTCCGAAGTCACGCGAGTCGCGCGCGAGGTCGGAACCGAAGGACGTCTCGGCGGCCAGGCCGAAGTGCCGGGCGTCGCCGGCACATGGAAGGATCTCACGGACAACGTGAACACGCTCGCCGGCAATCTGACGAGCCAGGTGCGGAACATCGCGCACGTTACGACCGCGGTCGCCAAGGGCGACCTGTCGCGAAAGATCACGGTTGAGGCGAAGGGCGAGACGCTCGAGCTCAAGGACACGATCAACACGATGGTCGATCAGCTCTCCGCTTTCGCTTCCGAGGTCACGCGAGTCGCGAAGGAAGTGGGAACCGAGGGCATGCTCGGCGGCCAGGCAGAGGTGCCCGGAGTTGGCGGCACATGGAAGGATCTGACGGACAACGTGAACGCGATGGCCAACAACCTCACCGGCCAGATCCGGAACATCGCGGACGTCACGACGGCGGTCGCCAAGGGCGACCTGTCGCGAAAGATCACGGTTGAGGCGAAGGGCGAAGTTCTCGAGCTCAAGAACACGATCAACACCATGGTGGACCAGCTCAACGGGTTCGCCTCGGAAGTGACGCGAGTCGCGAAGGAAGTAGGTACCGAGGGAATCCTTGGCGGGCAGGCGAACGTCCCCGGCGTGGCCGGCACGTGGAAGGATTTGACGGACAACGTGAACTTCATGGCGTCGAATCTGACGGGCCAGGTTCGGAACATCGCCGACGTGACGACGGCCGTCGCGCGCGGAGACCTGTCGCGTAAGATCACCGCGGATGCGCGGGGCGAGATCCTGGAGCTGAAGAACACGATCAATACAATGGTCGATCAGCTTTCGGCGTTCGCTTCCGAAGTCACGCGAGTGGCGAAGGAAGTAGGAACCGACGGCACGCTCGGCGGCCAGGCGGAGGTGCCGGGAGTTGCCGGCACCTGGAAGGATCTCACGGACAATGTGAACACGCTCGCCGGTAACCTGACGAGCCAGGTACGGAACATCGCGGACGTGACGACGGCGGTCGCGAAGGGAGACCTGTCGCGGAAGATCACGGTTGAGGCGAAGGGCGAGACGCTCGAGCTCAAGGACACGATCAACACGATGGTCGATCAGCTTTCCGCTTTTGCCTCCGAGGTCACGCGCGTTGCGAAGGAAGTGGGAACGGAAGGCACGTTGGGCGGCCAGGCCGAGGTGCCGGGAGTCGGCGGCACCTGGAAGGATCTCACGGACAACGTGAACGCGATGGCGAACAACCTCACCGGCCAGATCCGGAACATCGCGGACGTCACGACGGCGGTCGCCAAGGGCGACCTCTCGCGCAAGATCACGGTCGACGTGCAGGGCGAAATTCAGGAGCTCAAGAACACGATCAACGACATGGTGGACTCGCTCAGAATTTTTGCCGGCGAAGTAACGCGAGTCGCGCGCGAGGTCGGTACGGAAGGACGGCTGGGCGGCCAGGCGGAAGTGCCGGACGTCGCGGGCACGTGGAAGGATCTCACCGACAACGTGAACTTCATGGCGTCGAACCTGACGGGCCAGGTTCGGAACATCGCCGACGTGACCACGGCCGTCGCGCGGGGAGACTTGTCGCGCAAGATCACGGCGGAAGCAAAGGGCGAGATCCTCGAGCTGAAGAACACGATCAACACGATGGTCGATCAGCTCAGCGGATTCGCGTCGGAAGTGACGCGTGTGGCGCGCGAGGTCGGCACGGAAGGCAAGCTCGGCGGCCAGGCGAACGTGCCAGGGGTCGCCGGCACATGGAAGGATCTCACGGACAACGTGAACACGCTCGCCGGCAATCTGACGAGCCAGGTGCGGAACATCGCGGACGTTACGACCGCCGTCGCGAAGGGAGATCTGTCGCGGACGATCACGGTCGAGGCGAAGGGCGAGACGCTCGAGCTCAAGAACACCATCAACACGATGGTTGATCAGCTCTCGGCGTTCGCGGATGAAGTGACCCGGGTAGCGAAGGAAGTGGGCACGGAAGGAAACCTCGGAGGCCAGGCAGAGGTGCCCGGCGTCGCGGGAACATGGAAGGATCTGACGGACAATGTGAACGCGATGGCGAACAACCTCACCGGACAGATCCGGAACATCGCGGACGTCACGACCGCGGTCGCCAAGGGCGACCTCTCGCGCAAGATCACGGTCGATGTGCAGGGCGAGATCCTCGAGCTCAAGAACACGATCAACACGATGGTCGATCAGCTCTCGGCGTTCGCCTCCGAGGTAACACGAGTCGCGAAGGAAGTAGGCACCGAGGGAATCCTTGGCGGGCAGGCGCAGGTGCCGGGCGCTGCGGGAACGTGGCGCGCGCTCACGGACAACGTGAACGCGATGGCGAACAGCCTGACGCTCCAGGTTCGCGCGATCGCCGACGTCGCGACGGCTGTGACGCGCGGCGATCTCAGCAGGCAGATCACCGTGGAGGCGCAGGGGGAGCTCGACGAGCTCAAGAACAACCTGAACCAGATGATCGGAAACCTGAAGGAAACCACGGAGAAAAACACCGAGCAGGATTGGCTCAAGACCAACCTCGCGAAATTCTCGCGGATGATGCAGGGCCAGAAGGATCTCGAGACGGTGTCGCGGCTGATCATGTCCGAGCTGACGCCGCTCGTGTCGGCACACCACGGCGTGTTCTATCTGATGGACGACACATCGGGCACGCCGGCGCTGCGTCTCCTCGCGAGCTACGCATACAAGGAGCGCAAGAACGTCAGCAACGTATTCGGCCTGGGCGAGGGTTTGGTTGGACAGGCGGCGCTGGAGAAGAAATCGATCCTTCTGACGAACGTCCCGGATGATTACGTGACGATCGTTTCGGGGCTTGGCGAGGCGCCGCCGCGCAACATCATCGTGCTGCCCGTCCTGTTCGAGGGCGAAGTAAAGGCGGTGATCGAGTTGGCGTCGTTCCAGCCGTTCAGCCAGATCCACCAGCTCTTCCTCGACCAGCTCACGGAGAGCGTCGGAGTCGTGATCAACATGATCGCGGCCAACATGCGCACGACGGAGCTGCTCGAGCAGTCGCAGGGGTTGACGCATGAGCTGCAGAGCCAGTCCGAAGAGCTCAAGCGCCAGCAGGATGAGCTCAAGAAAACCAACGTCGAGCTTGAGCAGCAGGCCAAGACGCTGCGCACCTCGGAGGAATTGCTCAAGGACCAGCAGGAAGAGCTGCAGCAGGTCAACGAGGAGCTCGAAGAAAAAGCCTCGCTGCTCGTTGAGCAAAACCGGAATGTCGAGCAGAAGAACGCGGAAGTCGAGGCAGCGCGGGTCGCGCTCGAGGAGAAAGCGGACCAGCTCGCCGTGAGCTCCAAGTACAAGTCCGAATTTCTGGCGAACATGTCGCACGAGCTGCGCACCCCGCTCAACAGCTTGCTCATCCTCGCTCGGCTGCTGTCGGAGAACAAGGACGGAAACCTCACCGCGAAGCAGGTCGAGTTCGCGAACACCATACTGTCGTCGGGCAGCGATCTGCTGACGCTCATCAATGACGTGCTCGATCTCTCGAAGGTCGAGGCGGGCAAGATGGACATCAGCCCGAGCGACGTGTCGCTCGTCGAGCTCACGACGTTCGTAGAGCGCAATTTCGGCCCGGTCGCGGAGGAGAAGGCTCTGACACTCGGCACCGAGATCAAGTCCGGCGCCCCGGCGGTGATCTACACGGATGGCCAGAAACTGCAGCAGGTGCTCAAGAATCTGGTGGGGAATGCCGTCAAGTTCACCGAGAAGGGCAGCGTGAACTTCACGATCGGCCCAGCCGAGCCTGGAAAGCGGTTCCAGTCGGCCGCTCTGCAGGGCGCGAAGGAGATCGTCGCGTTTGCCGTGTCCGATACGGGCATCGGAATCTCGCGCGACAAGCACCGGCTGATCTTCGAGGCGTTTCAGCAGGCGGATGGTACAACCAGCAGAAAGTTCGGAGGCACCGGGCTCGGTTTAAACATCAGCCGCGAGATAGCTCGCATCCTCGGCGGGGAGATCCGGGTCGATAGCGAGATTGGCAAGGGCAGCACATTCACGCTCTATCTCCCCGCCACGTACCACCCCGAGCCCGGCGATGACCGGGGCAGTGAGGGGGGCATGGGACAAGCGATGGCGTTGCCCGGGAGGCCGGCGTCCCGTCCGGACTCTCTCCCGTACAGGCATGTCTCGTCCAGCGGCTCGGCTGCTTCGGCCCCAGCAAGGGAGCGCGGCGAGCCGCGGGAAGCAATCCCTGACGATCGCAAAGACATCGCTCCGGCGGACCGCGTCGTTCTCATTATCGAGAACGATCCCGCGTTCGCGAAGATCCTCTTGACCGTCGCCCGAGACCGGGGCTTCAAGGGTGTGGTAGCGCAGGACGGCGATATCGGGCTCGCAGACGCTACGGACTACCGGCCCGACGCAATCACGCTCGACATCGATCTTCCGGGCGGGACCGACGGGTGGGGAGTGCTCGACCGGCTGAAGCACAATCCGGAGACGCGGCACATCCCCGTGCATATCATCTCCGGCGTCGAGCGCAGGCAGCAGGGACTGAAGGCAGGCGCTCTGGCCTATCTCGAAAAACCGGTCAGCAAAGACACGCTCGACGAGGCCTTTGGCCGGATTGCGACGTTCATCGACCAGCGCGAGAAATCGCTGCTGATCGTCGAGGACGACGAGACCCAGCGAAACAGCATGGTCGAGCTGATCGGTGACGAGGACGTCAAGATCGTCGCGGTCGAGAGCGCGGAAGCCGCGCTGGAAGCGCTGGCCGCGCAAAAGTTCGATTGCATGGTCGTCGATCTGGGACTGCGCGACATGAGCGGCTTCGATCTTCTGGAGCGCGTGAAGCAGGACCCGGAGATGCAGGAAATGCCGATAATCATCTATACCGGCAAGGAGCTTACGCCCGCCGAGGATACCCGGCTGCGAAAGTACGCGGAGACGATCATCGTCAAGGACGTGAAGTCGCCGGAGCGGCTGCTGGACGAGACAGCGCTGTTCCTGCATCGGGTGGAAGCCAAGCTTCCGGAAAGCAAGCGAGCGATGCTCGAGCGGTTGCACAGCTCCGATGCATTGATGACCGGGAAGCGGATTCTGGTGGTGGACGACGACGTGCGCAATATCTTCTCGCTTACCAGCGTGCTCGAGGCCCACGGGATGGACGTGCGGTTCGCGGAGAACGGCCGCGATGCGATCGCTTCGATCGAGAAGCAGCCGGACGTGGATCTGGTGCTCATGGACGTAATGATGCCCGAGATGGATGGCTACGAAACGATGACCGCGATCCGCCAGAATCCGGAGTTCAAGGCGCTGCCGATCATCGCCCTGACCGCGAAAGCGATGAAGGGCGACCGTGAGAAGTGCATCGCCGCGGGCGCGTCGGACTACATCACGAAGCCGGTCGACACCGACCAGCTTCTCTCGCTGATGCGCGTGTGGCTGTATCGCTGAAGACCGAGGACGGCGCTGTCGTCCCCGGCGAGCCGGCCGGCAAGAACGAGCTCGAGAAGCTCGAGGTAGAACTTCTTCTCGAGGGAATCTTCCGGCATTACGGCTTCGACTTTCGGGCGTACGCGTATTCGTCGCTCAGGCGGCGGCTGTGGAAGCGGATCGACGCCGAGGGTCTCGGGTCGGTGAGCGCGCTGCAGAACGCGGTGCTCCACGATCCGCCGGTAATGGAGCGGCTGCTCCGCGATCTCTCCGTGAACGTGACCGCGATGTTCCGGGATCCGACTTTCTATGTCGCTTTCCGGAATCAGGTCATTCCGCTGTTGCGCACCTACCCCTTCATCCGGATCTGGCACGCGGGCTGTTCCACCGGAGAAGAAGTATTCTCGATGGCCATCCTCCTCACCGAGGAAGGGCTGTACGACCGCTGCCGTATCTACGCGACGGATATCAATGACATAGTCCTGCGGCAGGCGAAGCAGCGGATTTTTCCATTGGAACGGATGCAGGAGTACACCGACAACTACATCAAGGCCGGCGGCAATCGGTCGTTTTCGGAGTACTACACGGCGATGTATGAGGGCGCGCTGTTCTCGCCTGCTCTGCTCAAGAACGTCGTCTTCTCCCAGCACAACCTGGTGACGGACGGATCGTTCGCCGAGTTCAACGTCGTGCTGTGCCGCAACGTTCTCATTTACTTCGACAAGTCGCTCCAGGGGAAAGTGCACAAGCTTTTCTATGACAGCCTCTCGAATTTCGGCCTGCTCTGCCTCGGCTCCAAGGAATCGCTGAAGTTTTCCCGTTTCGAGCACTGCTACGAGGACATCAGTCTCCGCGAGAAGATTTACAGGAAGGTCCTGTAGCATGTTCTTCGATCTGATCGTGGTGGGCGTTTCGTGGGGCGGACTCGACGCTCTCACGACGATGGTGCGCGGGCTGCCGCCAGGCTTCGATGTTCCGGTCGTGATAGTCCAGCACCGGGGTCCGGATGCGGAGAGCTTCCTCAGCGATCTCCTCCAGCAGTGGACCGAGAGAAAGATCGGCGAGCCCGAAGACAAGGAGCCGATCAGGACCGGACATATCTATATCGCTCCCGCGAACTATCACCTTCTCGTCGAGGAGGGGCATTTCTCGCTGAGCACCGAAGCGCCCGTTCGTTACAGCCGGCCTTCGATCGATGTGATGTTCGGCTCGGCGTGCTATGCTTACGGAGAACGCCTTATCGGAGTCGTGCTCACCGGAGCCAATGAGGACGGGTCGCGCGGTCTCCAATGTGTGCATGAGTACGGCGGCTACTGCGTGGTGCAGGATCCGGCGACCGCCGAGATCGCGACTATGCCGGCGGCCGCGCTGCGGCGCGTCCCCACGGCGGCGATGATTCCGCTTGCAGGGATCGCGAGCCATATCGTCGACGTTGCCAAGAACGGCCCGCCGGAAAAATCCATGAAGGCAATGGCATGACGGACAGGGTCAACATCCTCATGGTCGATGATCGTCCGGAGAACCTCCTGGCGCTTGAAGCGATTCTGGAGCCGCTGGGCGAAAACCTCGTGCGCGCGAATTCCGGCGAACAGGCGCTGCGCGCGCTCCTCGCGCTCGACTTCGCGGTGATACTGCTCGATGTGCAGATGCCGGGAATGAACGGACTCGAGACCGCGCAGTACATCAAGGCGCGCGAGCGATCAAAATCCATCCCCATCCTGTTTCTGACAGCGATCAATAAGGAGGATTCGTACGTCTTCAAGGCGTACGAAGTCGGGGCAGTGGATTACTTGTTCAAGCCGTTCGACCCCGAAATTCTCCGCTCGAAGGTCGCCGTATTCGTCGATCTCTGGCGCAAGCAGGAACAGATCAAGACGCAGGAAGAGCGGATCCGTGTCTCGGAGAAACGGGAGCTCGAGCTACAGCATCGTACGACGCTTCTCGAGACCGAGGCCCGGTCCGCCGAGGAGCTCGCTTCGGTGAACAACGAGCTGCATCGCCGGCAGTTCGAGCTGGAGCGGGCCATTACTGCGCGAAGCCGCTTTTACGCCTCGATGAGTCACGAGCTTCGCACCCCGATCAATGCAGTACTCGGCTACAGCACTCTGATGCTCGACGGCATATATGGGGACGTCAACGAAAAACAGCGGGAAGGGTTGATGCGCACTCACCGCGCCGCGAAGCACCTCCTCGAGCTAGTCAACGACGTGCTGGACCTCTCCAAGATCGAGGCGGGCAAGATCGAGCTCGCGATGCAGCCGGTCCAGTTCCCGAGTCTCATCGACGATCTCTTCGTTACGGTCGCGCCGTTTGCGGCGGAGAACAAGACCGAGCTCGATCTGCGCATGGAAGGCGAGCCGATCACGATCGTGTCGGACCCTCGTAGAATCCGGCAGGTGCTGCTCAACCTGGTCTCGAACGCGATCAAATTCGGGGAGGGCAACCCCGTCAGGGTTCTGTGCAGCGCCGATCCCGACACGGAAGGCGGCGTGCAGATCGACGTGATAGACTCCGGGGAGGGAATCGCACCCGACGACCATTCCCGGATCTTCGACGAATTCGTTCAGCTCGGGCAATCGGCGCAGCCGGGCACCGGCCTTGGCCTTCCCATTTCCCGAAGGCTGGTGGAGATGCTTGGCGGGAAGATGGAGCTCGAATCCGAGCTCGGCAAAGGGAGCCGGTTTCGCGTCATCCTGCCGCCCGGCAACACGAGGACCGCCGAGCCGGAGCTGGAGCCGGAGTTCGCCGAAAGCTCCGGCACGCCCGCCAGCTAGCTACGATGCGCGGGCGTCTGTAAACGCCGCCGCCGCGGGAATAGATTTCGTCATGGATCTTCCCCGGTCGGGCGTGTTCAACGACGGATTCATCGCGGAGCAGTGGGAGCGCTTTCAGCTCGACCCCGCTTCGGTCGATGAGAGTTGGCGACAGTACTTCGGGTTCGCCCGGTCGCTCGCGGGTGGCGCTGACACGGCAACAGGTGCGCCGGATGCGACGCTGCTGCGGAAGGTCGCTGCCTCCGCATCGCTCGTAGCGGCTATTCGCGCGCTCGGACACCTCGCGTTCCAGCGCGACCCCCTCGGCGCCCTGCCGATGGGCACGCCGGAGCTCACGCCCGAGTTCCACGGCATTACCGAGCAAGACCTCTCGACCATTCCCGGATCTGCCCTCGGATTCTCGCTGCCGACGGCAGCGGACGTCGTCGCGCGGCTGCGCGAGCTGTACAGCACGTTCATGGGACTCGAGTTCGAGCACCTCGGGCGCGCGACCGAGCGCGAATGGCTGAGAAACGCGGTCGAGGCTGGCACGCTGCACGAGCCGCTGTCCGCCGAGGAGAAGGTGGCGCTGTTGCGTCGTCTCACCGAGGTCGACGGGCTGGAGCGGTTCATCGGCCGGGCGTACCAGGGCTACAAGCGCTTCTCGGTGGAAGGCACCGACGCGCTGGTTCCGATGCTCGACGAAGTGATCAGACAGTCCGCCGCCGCGGGCGCGCGCGAGATCGCGATGGCCATGGCGCATCGCGGCAGGATCAACGTACTGGCGCACATACTCGGCAAGCCGTACGAGGCGATATTTGCGGAGTTCGAGGGCAAGCGCGCCGCAACCAACAGTCCCGACGGAACCGGCGACGTCAAATACCATCTCGGCGCTCGCGGAGAGTTCCCGGTTTCCGGCGAGATCACCGCAGCCGTGACGCTGGTTCCGAACCCGAGCCACCTCGAGTTTGTGAACCCGGTGCTGGCTGGCGTGGCGAGAGCGCTCCAGAGAACGCCCGACAAACCGGGAGAGCACGACGAGTCGACGATCGTGCCGGTGTGCATCCACGGCGACGCGGCGTTCCCGGGCGAGGGCGTTGTAGCCGAGACGCTCAACCTGTCGAGGCTCCGCGGGTACAGGGTCGGTGGAACGATCCACATCATCGTCAATAATCAGATCGGATTCACCACGGACTCGTCGGACGGCCGGTCAACTCGGTACGCCGGCGATCTTGCGAAGGGATTCGAAGTTCCGATCGCCCACGTCAACGCGGACGATGCGGCCTCGTGCGTTCGGGCGTCTCGGCTGGCGGTCGCGTACCGCACGAAGTTCGCGAAAGACTTTCTGATCAACCTCGTGGGCTACAGGCGACACGGCCACAACGAGACGGACGAGCCGTCCTTCACGCAGCCCGTGATGTATTCGAGAATCAAGTCCCACCCGACGGCGCGTCAGGTGTGGGCGACACGCCTCATCGACGAAGGGCTCGTGACGCCGGATCAGGCCGTCGCGATCGAGGCGGAGGTGAACGCGAAGTTCGAGGAGGCCCACGCATCGGCTCAGGCCGACGTCGACGACGCTGAGCCGCCGCGCCCCGATGCCGGCGCAGCCAAGACGGTCGAAACGGCTGTGCGGCCGGAGCAGCTCGTGGCGCTGAACGAGCGATTGCTGACGTGGCCCGGGAAGCTGAAGGTCAATCCACGGCTCGCGAAGAATCTTTCGCGTCGACGCGACGCGATGGGCGACGCCGGCGGAATCGACTGGGGCCACGCAGAGGCGCTCGCGTTCGCGTCGATCGTGACCGACGGCATTTCGATCAGGTTTTCCGGCCAGGACGTCGAGCGAGGCACCTTCTCGCACAGGCAGGCGGTGCTGCACGATTCGGAGACCAACGAGACGTACGTCCCGCTGCAGCATCTGCCGGACGCGAAGGGCGCTTTCGAGATCCATAATAGTCCGCTGTCGGAGACAGCGGTGCTGGGATTCGAATACGGCTTCAGCACGGCCGCGCCCGAAGCCCTGGTGCTCTGGGAGGCGCAATTCGGTGACTTCGTCAACGTGGCTCAACCCATTATCGACCAGTTCATCGCGTCGGATCATGCGAAGTGGGGTCAGGACTCGAGCGTGACGATGCTTCTTCCGCACGGCTACGAAGGACAGGGGCCCGAGCATTCCAGCGCGCGGCTCGAGCGATTCCTTCAGCTTTGCGCGGAGTCGAACATGCGCGTCGCGTACCCCTCGACGCCCGCGCAGTACTTTCATATCCTCAGGCGGCAGGCGCGCATGCCGCAACGAAGGCCGCTCGTTCTGATGCAGCCGAAGAGCCTGCTGCGCATGCCCGAGGCGGCGTCACGCCTCGCGGACCTGTCGGAAGGCTCCTTCCGCGCGGCGCTCGATGATCCGAACCGCGCCGAAGGGCGCGCGCAGGTCAAACGCCTCGTTTTCTGCACCGGAAAGATCTATTACGATCTGCTCGCGGGCGGCCCACCGCCGGACATCGCGCTCATCCGCGTCGAGGAGCTGTATCCATGGCCGCACGAGGACGTGACGCGGATCGTGGACGCATACCCCAACGTCGCGGAAGTCGTTTGGGCGCAGGAAGAGCCGAAGAACATGGGCGCGTGGACGTATGTCGCGCCGCTGCTTCGCGTCTCCACCGGTGACGCGCTCATCACGCGCTACATCGGGCGACCGGAGCGAGCGAGCCCCTCCGAGGGATACGCAGCATCGCACGCCGCCGAGCAGAAGCGCATCGTCGCGTCGGTGCTGTCTCTCGCGCAGCCCGCGCGTGGCCGGAGAGGCGCCCTGGCATCCTCGTGAGTCGGGCCTTTGCCGTCGCGCTGATAGCGCTTGCATCCCTGGCTCCATCGCTTGGCGCGCAGGAGCACGGCGCGTCCGCGCTCGTGAACGCGGTCAAGCTGCTGGGTGCCGATACGCCGCGCGTGCTGTACGTCGCGGCGCACCCCGACGACGAGGATCCGCGACTGATCGCTTACCTCTCGCGGGGCGGCCGTGCCGAGGTCGCGTACCTGTCTCTCACGCGCGGGGAGGGCGGAGCGAATCTGATCGGTGACGAGCTCGGCGACGCGTTAGGTGTGCTCCGGACGCAGGAGCTGCTGGCCGGCCGCCGCATCGACGGCGCCAGACAGTACTTCACACGCGCGTATGACTTCGGCTTCTCCAAGAGCGCTGCCGAGGCGTACACGCATTGGCCGCGCGACTCGCTCCTCAACGACGTTATCAGGGTCGTCCGCGCATTTCGTCCGCACGTCATCGTCGCGACCTTCTCGGGCACTCCGCGGGACAACCACGGGCAACATCAGGTATCGGGACGGCTTGCCCGCGATGCGTACGATCTCGCTGACGACGTCGCGCGCTTTCCGATCGCGCAATTTGGCGCGCCGTGGACTCCGCTC
>JBPCJJ010000063.1:0-6052 GCA_051005405.1 Gemmatimonadaceae bacterium
CGAGCTGAACCGTCAGGCTCGGGGTCAGGTCGTGCGTGATGAGGATCGCGTTGGCGCCGGGCGGCAGATCGACCGGATCGTGATCAGGGAGGTCGAGCAGAACCGACAGCACGCGGATGTGCAAGTCCACGAGATCGCTTACTCGCTCGCGGATCATCGCCTGAGTGTGCTTGGCGAAGTGCTGGCGCCACTCGAGGAGGACGAGATCGAACGCCTTCTCTGCTCCGATGTTCTGCCGGATCAGCGACTCGACCTCTCCAATCAGGTCGGCGTCGTCGAGCATCGAGGCCTGGACATCGAAAATCGCCGCCTCCTCGTCACCGGCGTGCTTCTCCGCCCGCCCCCGCACCTCGTGCAGACGGTCCTTGGCGCGCACGATCGCGGCGTGCAGCCTTGCGATTTCGCCGGGTATCGCTTCATCGGGAATGATTCGGTGACGAACCTCCGGCACCTCCCACCGCAGCACATGCACGGGGCCGATCACGATTCCGCGAGACGCGGGTATGCCCCTGATCGTCTCCATCAGCGCTCCCTGAACTTGCTCGCGACCAGCGCGGCCAGCGCCTCGACGGCTTCCGCTTCGTCGGGCCCGTCGGCGCGCAGAATGACCGTCGAGCCAAACTCGGCGGCAAGCATCATGACACCCATGATGCTCTTTCCGTTCACCTCCAGATCATCGCGCGTAAGCGTGATGTTGCTCTGGAAATTCGCGGCCGTCTTGACGATCTCCGCGGCGGGTCGCGCGTGGAGTCCAAGCTTGTTGACGATCTGGACGTGTCGCTCTGTCATCAGATCAGTACCGCGTAAAGGACGACGCACGACAGCACGCCGAGCGCCAGCCGCCATCCAACGGAATTATTCGGAATGCGCGCGAGCACGACGCCCCCGATCAGCACTGCGCCGATCGCGACCGCGCTGACTTCCCCGCCGATCCCAATCGCGCGCTGGACGGCGGTCGGCACAGCGATCCCCGCCAGAAGCGCGCCCGCGCGCTCGATCCACTCCGGCGCGCGCCTGAGAGCCGGCGACGCGAGCGATTGCGCGACTTCCGTGCCCTTCGAGAATCCGACCTTGAGCCCCCATGCGCGGAGAGCGATGTGGCCGGCGTTGTAGGTGATCAGAAAGAGCGCGACGACAAATCCAGCGCTTCCCCCGATGCCATAGGCGCCCAGCGCCAGCAGCGAGCAGAGCGGAAGCCAGCCCGACCACACGAGCCTGTCTCCAACGCTGCCGAGGGGTCCGGCGAGCGCGGTCCTGAATCGCTCGATCTTCGCGGGATCGACTCCCTCGAGCTCTGCGCGCGTGAGGGCACCGACCGCGACGGACGCCAGGTACGGATGCGCGTTGAAGTAGCGAGACTGGCGCGCAAGCGCGCTCCGGTACCGCTCGCCGTCGCGCCCGCCCGGCAGCAGGCGAAGCGCCGGCTCGGCGCAGAAACCGATTCCGTTGCCCAGCAGAATCTCGTAGTTCCACGATCCCTGCACGGCAAAGAGGCGTACACAGGTCGACAGCCTGATCATGAACGGAACGCGGGTGCGCGTCATCGCGCCGCCACGAAGCCGAGGCCGATGACGAGGCCCGCGAGAAAGAGCCAGCCGGTCCGCGTGCCCGCCGTGAAGAACTTCCAGATCGATCCGCCGGCGACTGCGCCGGCCAGGCCGATGACGATGGCGTTGGAGAGCGTGTGCGGTAGTCCCCATATCTCGACCGTTCCCATCGCGAGCGGCAGGGCAAGCGCGACGGCTACCATCGTGAGAAGGAAGCCCCGCGCCAGATCGGCCGTGAGCCCGAAAAGTTGCAGCCCGACTACCGCGCTTCCGGATCCCGCATCGATGAGCGTGCGCATCGCCGCCGCGCGCGCGCCTATCAGCTTCCTCAGAGCGACCATGCTCGACCCGCTGATCATCGCGGTCACGAGCGACACGAACACGGCGACGGGGAGCGCTCCCGGCCGGCCAGCGCCCACGGCCGCGAATACGGCCCCTCCGGTGACCCCCGCCGTCCCCCACTCAGGGTACCGCGACGCGCCGAACGGGCGCGTGTCGAGAGCGAGCAGCTCGAGGACCACGCCGATGAGCAATCCCTCCGGGGCCGAGCCCGTTATCGCTCCGCCAGCCGTCGCCCCGACGATAGGGCGCGATATCATGGCCTGCGGGAAGCTCACAAAGTCCAGTCCGCATATCGCGCCGAGTAAAGCGATGGGAAGAATCTCGAGCACGTTCACAGCATGTCCTCCAGCTCGACCGGCGTGCCGCCTGGAACGTCGAGCGCGGAAATCCGCACCCCTGTAGCCGCGAGCGACCGCAGCTCCTGCTCCTCATCCGGGGTCAGAAACACGTATCGGAGCCGCTGGGTTCTTCCCGGCGCGTGATGAATTCCGCCGAGGTTCACATCCGTCACCGGGGCAGCGCCCGCGAGCCGCCGCATCGTGCCGATGTCCGCGGTCAGAACGATCCCTGGGCGTGGATCGCTCTCCCACCGGGCGTGCTCGCGCCCGGCGGTCTCGACGTCGGCGAAGTAGAGCGTCATCTCGGGCGGGACGCCCATGCGATACAGCTCCTGCTCCCACTCGGACGCCGCGACAGTGTCGTCCACGAGGGCGATGAACCCCACGCCCATGGGGCGACCCCAGCCCACCACCACCTGGCCGTGGATCAATCGATCGTCGATCCGATGGAGCACTATGGGCAAGCCGCTATTCCCCGCCGCTGGAGTTCATCGCCGATCGCCCTTTCTCTACCGCTGTCCGCGCGGCGGTCGCCGGGCCGCATCGCTCGCCAAGGGCGAACTCGAGCAGCGCGGCGAGATTTGCGCCGGTAACGAGAACGAGCCCCGGGTGGTCGCGCATGACGCGCCGCGCCGCGGTAGCCGCGCTTCCGCCGGGCAGATCGGTGAAGATTATCTCGGCGCCCCCTTCGACGTGCTCGCGCAACACCCGGTCCAGCTCCTGCGCCGGGTAGTCGCGATTCGAAACCGCCGCAAACACATCAGCCAGGCCGCAGATCTGCTGCACCGCCGACACGAGCCCCGCGGAGAAATCCCCGTGGCCCACGATGACGCCCCGAATGACCTTGCTACTCATCGTCTTCCTGGAGGTACTTCTCGACGTCGGCGGCGCGCGCCATGTGCGCGATCAGCTTCTCATTGAACGCGGAAGCCGCATCCACTCCGCTGTACTTGAGAAGGTGGTTGAGCGCGATGACTTCGGCGATCACGGTAAGGTTCTTTCCGGGATTGAGCGGCACGCGGATCTTGGGGAGCTCCACGCCCAGCACGTCCGCCGTTTCCGTGTCAAGACCGGTGCGATCCACCAGCAGCGCCTGATTCCATTCCTCGAGCTGCAATACGACCTCGATCCGCTTCTGCTGGCGAACGGCCTTCACGCCGAAAATGGACGGAATGTTGATGAGTCCGATGCCGCGGATCTCCATGTGGCCGCGCTGCAGCTCGTGCGCGCGACCGATCACGACGTCATTGCCGCGTCGGGTGACGAGCACGATATCGTCCGCCACAAGCCTGTGCCCGCGCTCCACGAGGTCGAGCACGCACTCCGACTTACCTATCCCGCTCTTGCCCGTTACCAGCAGCCCGACGCCGAATACGTCGGCGAGCGACCCGTGCAGCGACACGGCGGGCGCAAATTCCGTTTCGAGGAACGGCTTCATTCTGCGATAGAACTCGTTCGTCTTCAGCTTCGAGCGGAAAAGCGCGACGCTCGCTTCCGCTGCGGCCTCCATGAGTCCGCTCGGCAGCGGCTGATCCTTCGTAACGAACACCGCCGGAACCTTGAACGCGAAAAACTGGCGCAGCAGCCGGGTGCGCTCCTCCGGAAGGAGAGACGCGAGATATGAAATCTCGGTTTCTCCAAGCGCCTGCAGGCGGTTCGGAACGAAGCGCTCGACGTACCCCGCAAGCACCAGCCCCGGGCTGGATATCTCGCCGCTCTCGATCGCGCGCTCGTGCCCGGCGCCGTCGAGCAGATCTTCGAGCTGGAGCGATGTTTTCAGGCGATCGAACAGCTCGCCGACCGTCAGTGTCTTGGTCATGCCGCGATCACCTCTTCGAGATGCTGCAACGTTTCATCCGCGGACCGCTCCCATGTGAACCGCTCCGCAAATCTGCGCCCGTTCTCCCCGAGCGTGCGCACCAGCCCGGGCTGCGCGACCAACCCCCGCATCGAAGCGGCAAATCCGGACACGTCGGAAGGCGGCACCAGAAACCCCGTCTCGCCATCGACGACCGACTCGCGTATTCCCGGCGCATCGGTCGCGATGACCGGAGTGCCGCACGCCGCCGACTCGAGATTGGTGATTCCCCACCCCTCTTTAGGGGATGCGAGGAGCGTCGCCCAGGAGCGGCGCAGCAGATCGACCTTCTCGGCCTCGCTGACGAATCCGCGAAATATCAGGCGATCGCCGAGGCCAAGCGAGCGGCCCAACGCTTCGAGGGACGCGCGGTGATCGCCCTGCCCCGCGATCTCGAGCGTCGCCCCGGGAGAATTGAGCTGAGCGAACGCACGAATCACGATGTCGACTCGCTTGTATCGCTTGAGCCGTCCCAGATAAGAAAAGGTCGGGCTCGCGGAGCGCAGCGAGTAATCCGGCGTGTGCCTTTCCGAATCGACGCCGTTGTAAATGACCCGGATTACGGGGCGCGGGATCCCGCGGTCGGCGAGATCGTCGGCGGTGCTGACGCTCACGGCCTGAAAAGGGTGCCCGCCGTACAGCGACGCCAGCGGGCGCTCCGACAGCCAGACGGCGGCGGCGATCGGGATCGGCGCCTCGCGGAATGCGGTCGCGCCGAAAAGATGATGCACCAGCACGACCAGGTGCTTTACCGGCCACCGCGGAATGTACAGCGGCACCTTGTTGAGGTCTTCGATGACAACATCGTAGTCGTTGCGCATGAGCACGCCTTCGTACCACGTGCGCGCATGCATGGGAAACGTGTATCTGGTACCGATCCGGAAAACCCTGATCCCGTCGAGCAGGGTTTCGGCCTGAGCGCCCGCGAATCCGCTGCACAGCAGGTCCACCTGGTGGCCGCGCGCCGCGATTCTGCCAAAGATTTCATGCAGATGAACTTCCGCCCCCCCGGCCTGCGGGTTCTCGCGGTCCTGCCAGTTTACCACGAGGATTCTCACGACAGCGCGCCAGCGCGGCGCGCGTAGGCGTCGAGCACGCCGTTCACGAACTTCGCGCTCTCCGGGCTGCCGTACCGCTCGGCCAGGCGCACGGCTTCCTGGATCACCACCCGCGTCGGGGTCTCGCCGATCTCGAGCTCCGCGGCCGCGAGCCGCAGCACCGATCGCTCGATCGCGCCGAGCCGCTCGATGCGCCAGTTCACGGTGACCTCTGACAGCGATTCGTCGAGCTGCGCACAGTCGCTGATCACGCGCCGCACAATGAGCCCCGCGATCTTCCGCTCTTCAGGGTCGACGGCGAGGTCGTCCCAGACGCGGGATGCAACGATCTCGAGCGATTCGTTCCCGCGAAGGTCCCAGGCGTAGAGTGCCTGCAGCGCGCGCGCTCGCGCGCGGGTCTCAATCCTCATCGAGCGGACGCAGCCGGTCCAGGAGATCCGCCATCTCGAGCGCTGCCAGCGCAGCTTCGCGGCCCTTGTTCGCGTCACCCGGAACCGCGCGGGCCTCCGCCTGCTCGTCCGTGTCGCAGGTAAGGAGCGCGTAACCGACCGGGATCTCAGAGTCGGCGGTGATCTGCGCCAGCGCCTGCGCGACCGCCGAGCTGAGGTGGTCGAAGTTGGGGGTCTCGCCCCGGATCAGCGCGCCGACCACGACCACGACTTCATACGTGTCAACCGCCAGCGAAGCGCGGAGCGCGAGGGGCAGCTCCCACGCGCCCGGCACCCACACGAGATCGATGTCGGCTGCAGCAACGCCGCGCTCGACGAGGGCGGACATCGCGCCGTCGGCCAGCTTGCGCGTGACTTCACTGTTGAACCGGCTGGCTACAACCGCGACGCGGCGGTTCTCGCCGCGCGGCGCACCCGCGAATTCGGCCATTCAGGAAGCGAGAAGGTGTCCGAGCTTGGA
>JBPCJJ010000064.1:0-16999 GCA_051005405.1 Gemmatimonadaceae bacterium
CGAAGCTGTACCTGATAGCCGCGCTTCCCGTGCTTCTCTCCGGCTGCGGATATAACACCATCCAGCGCTACGACGAGCAGGCTGCGCAAGCCAAGCAGCAGATCGACGTTCAGCTCCAGCGCCGCGCGGACCTCGTCCCCAACCTCGTCGCTACGGTCAAGGGATACGCCCAGCAGGAAGAGACAATTTTCATCGAGGTTGCGCGCGCTCGCTCCGGGCTGCTCAGCGCCATCCAGTCAGGGGGCGCGGCTGAAGCTGCGGCCGCCAACGCGCAGCTCACCGGCGCGCTCGGCCGGTTGCTGGTGACCGTGGAAGCGTATCCGCAGCTCAAGTCGGATCAGAACTTTCTCCGCCTGCAGGACGAGCTGGCTGGCACGGAGAACAGAGTCGCAGTCGCGCGAACGGACTACAACGCGGCGGTCAACCAGTACAACGCGTACATCCGGACGCTGCCGCAGAAGCTGACGGCGATGGTCACGGGCGCGAAGCCGCGCGAATACTTCAACGCCCCCGAGGGGACCGAAGCGCCCCCGCAGGTGGATTTCACGCGACCCTAGGCTGGCGCCTTCCGGGCCTCGCCGCTGACCTCCTTCGGGAACAGCGGCGGGCCCTTCGCCACCCGCCAGTCGGCCGGGTTCAACCGGGGGACGTCGGCGAACCGCGCGTCCTCCACGCGGCCGGGCGCGCCGAGCGAGCTCCACAGCTCCTGTGATTTCGCCGGCATGAACGGCGCGAGGTGCACGGCGTGGCGCGCGAGCTGGCGAATGAGCGACGCCAGCACGCCGGCGAGCTCGTCGATCTTCGCGGGATCCTTGGCCAGCTTCCACGGCGCCTGCCGGTCCACGAACTCGTTCCCGCGCGATACCGTCGACCAGACGCTCTTCAACGCTTCGTGGAGCAGATATCCGCGCGATCCGTCCATCGCGAAATGATAGGCGGAGTAGTCCAGCGCGTCGGCCGCGTCCACCTCGTTGGGCGATCCCGCGGGAACCACTCCGTCAAAATATTTCTCGACCATCGCGACCGTCCGGCTCGCGAGATTCCCCAGGGCGTTGGCCAGCTCGGAGTTGTACCGCTCCTCGAACCGCTCCCATGAGAACGAGCCGTCGGCGTCGAACGGGATCTCGCGTATGAGGTAGTAGCGCAGCGCGTCGCTTCCGTACCTGTCGATCGCTTCGTCCAGATCGAGGCTCACGCCGGACGACTTGCTGAATCGCTCGCCGCCGAGCAGCACGAAACCGTGCGCCCAGACTCGATCCGGCAGCGGGAGCTCCGCGGCCTGGAGCATCGCGGGCCATACCACCGCGTGCAGCCGCGTGATGTCTTTCCCCACGACGTGGAGCTGAGCCGGCCACCGCTCGCGATACGATGCGTCGGGGTAGCCCGTCGCCGTCAAATAGTTGGGCAGCGCGTCGAACCACACCCACGTGCCCTGCTCGGCGGCGCCCGCATCCGCGGACTGCAGCGGGAACGGAATCGCCCAAGTCAGCCGCGCGCGGGAGATCGAGATGTCTTCGAGCCCCTGCTCGAGAAGCGAGAGCATCTCGTTACGTCTCGTCTCCGGCTCTAGAAAGTCGGGGCGGTCGGCGAACAGGCGCTTGAGAAAATCCGAGTATCGCGTAAGCCGGAAGAACCAGTTGCGCTCCTCGGTCCACTGCAGCTCGCGCGTCGCATGCTCGACGCACCGCCCGTCGACGATCTCGCTGTCGCGCTTGAACAGCTCGCATCCGACGCAGTACCACCCTTCGTAGCTCTTCTCGTAGAAGTCGCCCGGGTTGTTGTCGTGGATGCGCTTGATGAGCGCGCGCACGCCCTTCCGATGGGCGGCGTCCGTCGTGCGGATGAACTGGTCGTGCGAGATGTCGAGGCGCTTCCACATGGCGAGGAACTTCGCGGCGATTCCGTCCACGAACTCCTGCGGCGCGATTCCGCGCTCGGCGGCCGCCTGCGCGACCTTCTGGCCATGCTCGTCCATCCCGATCAGGAAATGGACGTCGTCGCCGCGCATCCGGCGGTACCGCGCGATCACATCGGCGCCGATCTTCTCGAACGCATGCCCGTGGTGAGGATCGCCGTTGGCGTAGTCGATCGCGGTCGTGATGTAGAAGCTGGTCAAGCTCAGTCGCCCTGCTTCGGGCCGCGATTCTTCCGTCCGCCCCGGCGACCCCGCCGTCGCCGCCGTGCCGCAGTCTGCGCGGAATCGTCCGCGGGCGCCGACGCGGGCTGCGACGCGGGCTGCGACGCGGGCTGCGGCCCACTACCGAGCCCCTCTTCCGGGCTGGCGGATTCGACCTCTCCCGATTCTTCGGCGATCAGCTCCTCGACGAGCGCCAGATCGGCCGCAATCTCGGTCGCGTCCGGCAATTCCACCGCGGCGGAGATCGTCGACGGCGACACGAAGCCCGTCTCGCGCGAGAACTCGGCGAGACTCAGCACGCGCTGCTCGCCCTCCACGGCGCGCAGCGTGACGCGCTCCTGAAAGATGTCGTTCGCCATCACCTTCTCCTCTCCCTTCGATGTCGTGAAGACGCGGCCTTCCTTGGGGAAGCGCTTGCGCGCCGTGACGTACATCTCGTGCTCGTACCGGAGGCAGCACATCAGCCGGCCGCACGCCCCGGAGATCTGCGAGGGGTTGAGCGAGAGGCGCTGGTCCTTCGCCACGCCCAGGTTGACGGGGCGCAGCTCGGGCAGCCACGACGCCGAGCAGTACTGGCGGCCGCAGCGGCCGATGCCATCGAGGCGCTTCGCTTCGTCGCGGACGCCGATCTGCTTGAGCTCTATCCGCGTCTTGAACAGCGCGGCGAGATCGCGCACGAGGTTGCGGAAGTCCACCCGCTTTTCCGCGGTGAAGTACAGGGTGAGCTTGCGCCGGTCCCACTGCCACTCGGCGTCCGAGATTTTCATTTGCAGGCCGGCTCCCTTGACCTTCTCGGCGGCCTGCCTGCGCGCGTCGGCGCTGAGCTGCTTCATGCTTCCGGCCTGGCGCAGGTCGGCGTCGCTCGCGATGCGGAGCGCACGGCGGGCGGGCGCCGCCGATTCGCTCGCGACCGATGACGGGCCGCAGCCGTGCGCGCACCCACGGTTTCGTTTCTCCGCCAGTTCGCCCACTGCGTGCACGTAACCAAAATCCTCGCCGCGGTCAGCGTCGACGATGACAGCGGCTTTCACGGGAGGGGGCTCCGGCTCATCCCAGCTGAAAAATTCCTTTCGGTTGCCGGGGAAGGCGACTTCAATGAGATGGGACATGGGAGGGTGGCTAGTGACTAGTCACTGTTATTCCGTCCACTGCCCGATCTTCAGGAATTTCTGCCGTCGCCGCCGCACGAGCTTCTCGGGGCGGTACTTCCGCAGCTCCTCGAGATGCCTGCACAACGTGTCCTCCAGGGTTTTCGCCATCGCTTCATGGTTCGCGTGCGCGCCGCCGGGCGGCTCGGGAACTATCTCGTCGATGACCTTGAGCGGCAGCAGGTCGGGTGCCGTGATCCTCAGCGCCGACGCGGCGCGGTCGCGCAGCTCCTGGTTCTTTCCATCCGCCTTCCACAATATGGCGGCGCACCCCTCGACGGTGATCACCGAGTATACAGCGTTCTCCAGCATGAGCACTCGGTCCGCGACGGCCAGCGCCAGCGCGCCCCCGGACCCACCTTCACCGATGATCGTGGCAACGATTGGCACCGTCAGTTGACTCATCTCGAGAAGATTGCGCGCGATCGCCTCCGATTGGCCGCGCTCCTCTGCGCCGAGCCCCGCCCACGCGCCGGGCGTGTCGACGAAAGTCAGCACAGGGACGTGGAACTTCTCGGCGAGCTTCATCAGGCGCAGCGCTTTTCGGTATCCCTCGGGATGCGGCATCCCGAAGTTGCGCTTGAGGTTCTCCTTGGTGTCGCGCCCTCTCTGATGCCCGATGATCATCACGGTTTCGCCGTCGAGCCGGGCCCACCCTCCGACTATGGCCGCGTCGTCGCGAAAAGCGCGGTCGCCGTGCAGCTCGATGAAATCCGTGAAAGCCATGCGGATGTAGTCTTCCGTGAACGGGCGCTTGCTGCTGCGCGCGACCTGCACCCGCTGGATCGGCGTCAGGTTGCGGTACACTTCCGCGCGCATTTCGCCGAGCTTCACCTCCAGCGTGGATATCTCGTCTTCAACGCCGAGCTGGCCGTCTCCGGCCGCCTTCCGCAGATCTTCGATTCGCAGCTCGAGCTCGGCGATCGGCTTCTCGAACTCCAGCGTGACCCCTGCCGTCATGCACTGGCTCGCACGATTTTCACGCGGTCGGCGCCGACGAGCGCGCGTAGATCCGTGATCGATGGGCCGTCGGCGGAAACGGTAAAGGTGCGCGACCTGAAAGCCGCGCGCTCGCCGTTGCCGTCGCTCCACCGGATCTCTATCGGCGCTGACCCGGGGTGGTGGTCGATCAGCTCGCGGAGCTCGTCCGCCAGAGCGGGCGTTGCGTGCTGGCCGAGCGTCAGCTCCAGTGCCACCGCGACCTGCCCGTCTGCCCTGAACTCAGTCATCGGTTTCACCGATTCCACAACGAAAAGCGGGTTGTCCGCGGTCTGATCCCGTCGCGCATACGCGCCCCGGAGCAGCACGGGAATGTCAGTCCTCATCTGCGTGGAAAGGGATGACCACTTCTCGGGAAATACCATCACCTCGGCCGATCCGGAGAAGTCCTCGATTACCAGCCGCGCGAATTCATTGCCCGTGCGCTTGCTCATTTGCTTCTTGACCGACGTCACGACCACGCAGAGCGACATCTGGTCCGCGGTCCACGTCCCGAGATTCGAGACCGTGTGCGTCGCGAACAGCTCCGCTTCGGCGCGGAACGGATCGAGCGGATGGCCGGATATGTAGAAGCCGAGAATCTCCTTCTCGCGGGTGAGCCTCTCGCTCTCGGTCCACGGCGCGACGGACGGAAGCTGCCGCGGCGCGCGCGCGTCGCTCTTTTCGTCTTCCGCCGGACCACCGAACAGCGAGACCTGGCCGGACCTCCTGTCGTCCTGGTGCAGCGAGCCTTCTTGAATCGCGCCGTCGAGCCCGCTGAACAGTTGTGCGCGATGCGCGCCGAGCGAGTCGAGCGCGCCCGCGAGCGTCAGCGCTTCGAACACGCGCTTGTTGCAGACGCGAAGATCCACCCGCTCGCACAGGTCATAGATGGACTCGAACGGCTTCTCCCCGCGCGCGGTGAGAATCGAGTCGATCGCGGCGTGGCCCACGTTTCGGACCGCGCCCAGGCCGAACCGGATCTTCCGATCGCCCACGACAGTGAACTTGTAGCCGGACTCGCTCACGTCCGGCGGCAGAACGTCGAGCCGCATGTCGCGCGCTTCCGCGATGTACTTGACCACGCTGTCCGTGTCGCCGATCTGCGACGAGAGGAGCGCAGCCATGAACTCGGCGGGGAAGTGCGTCTTTAGCCATGCAGTATGGTACCCGATCACCGAGTACGCGACCGAATGCGACTTATTGAAGCCGTACCGGCCGAAAGTTTCGAGCTGTCCGGATATCTCCTCGATGGCGGACCGCTCGAACCCGCGGGCGACAGCCTTCTCGACGAACTTTCCAAGCTCTTCGCGGATCAGCCCCGCGTCCTTCTTGCCCACAGCCTTCCGAAGCACGTCCGCTTCCGCAAGGGAGATCCCCGCGAGCGTCTGCGCGATCCGCATAACCTGCTCCTGATACGTGATCACGCCGTACGTCGTCTCGAGTATGTCGCGCAGCTCCGGCAGACGGTACGCTACCGGCTCCTCGCCGCGCTTCCGCCGGCAATACACCTTGTGCATCCCCGCGTCGAGCGGACCGGGCCGCATGAGCGCGTTCGAGGCGACGAGATCGTCGAACCGGTCGCAGCGCATGCTGCGAATCATGTCCGTCGCGAGCGGCGACTCGAACTGAAACACGCCGGCAGTCCTGCCGGCGCGCAGCATCCGGTACGTTTCCGGATCGTCCAGCGGCAAGGTCGCGAGATCGGGCGCAGAGCCGGTTCGCGCGCGTATGGACTTGAGCGTGTCGTCGATGACGGTGAGCGTGGTGAGGCCGAGGAAGTCCATCTTGAGCATCCCGACCTTCTCGAGCGCGTTCATGTCGTACTGCGTGACGACGATCGTGTCGTCGTCCGAAGCGAGGCTGGCCGCGCCCTTGGACGCGGTGGTACACACCGGCACGTATTCGTCGAGCGGGCCCGGGGCGATGACGACGCCGGCTGCGTGCACTCCGGCGTGTCGGGAAAGGCCTTCGAGCTTGACTGCGTACTCGAGCAGCTCGCGGTACCGTCCCTTCCGCTCCCGCGCGTCCTTCGAGTCGTCGCGCGATTCCGCGTACAGGAGCTTGACCTCGGGCACGCGCTCCATCGCTTCGCGGACCGTGAGCGAGAAGTTGGGCGCGTTGGGAATCAGCTTCGCGAGGTCGTCGGTTTCCTTCGGCGTGAATCCGAGCGCGCGCCCGACGTCCTTCACCGCGGCGCGCGACTTGAGCGTCCCGAAAGTGATGATCTGGCCCACCGAGTCGCGCCCGTACTTCTGGCGCACATACTCGATGACCTCGCCCCGTCGCTCGAAGCAGAAATCGACGTCGATGTCGGGCATCGACACGCGCTCGGGATTGAGAAAGCGCTCGAACAGCAGATCGAACTTGAGCGGGCAGACGTCGGTGATCCTGAGCGAGTACGCGACGAGCGATCCCGCCGCCGATCCCCGTCCCGGGCCGACCGGGATCCCCCGGTCGCGCGCGGCCTTGATGAAGTCGTACACGATCAGGAAGTAGCCGGCGTACCCGGTGCTGGTGATGACGCCGAGCTCGTAATCGAGCCGCTGCTTCACTTCCTCGGGGAGTGCCGCCTCGTTCCCACCGTCGGGCGCGTACCGCTCCCGCGCGCCTTCCGTGGCGAGGCGGATGAGCAGGTCATTCTCCGTCTCCACGCCCGGCGGAAGCGGGAAAGACGGAACCTGATATTTCTTGGACAGGGATATCGACGACTCTTCCGCTATGCGAAGCGTGTTCGCGAGAACGTCGGGCCTTCCCGGGAAGCGCGCGGATATCTCGTCAGCGCTCTTGAAGTACAGACCCTCGTCGTAGTGCATCCGGTCCGGCTCCGCGCGCTCCTTTCCCAGGCCGATGCAGAGCAGCACGTCGTGCGCATCGTGATCTTCGCGTTTGAGGAAGTGCGAATCGTTCGTCGCGATGACCGGAAGGTTCAGCTCCCCGGCGAGCCTGAAAATGTGCTCGTTGAGCGCGCTCTGGTTCGGGCTGTCGTGCGCCTGCACCTCCAGATAGTACCGATCGCGAAAAACGTCGGCGTACCATGAAGCGGCTTCGCGCGCCCCGTCGTAGTCGTCGGCGAGGAGGCGCGTGGCGACTTCGCCCGCCATGCACGCGGAGGAGACGACGATCCCTTCGCTGTACCTGGCCAGAAGCTCGCGGTCCACGCGCGGCTTGGCGTAGAACCCCTCGGTGTACGCGAGGGACGAGAGCTTGATGAGATTCCTGTAGCCGGCTGCGTCGCGGGCCAGCAGGACCAGGTGGTAGTAAGGCTTGGAATGGAGCTCGGTCCGTGCCTTGAGGCGCCGGTCGCCGGGCGCGACGTACGCTTCCATCCCAATGATCGGCTTGATCTTCGCTTTTCTGGCCTGCTCCTGGAACTCCCAGGCGCCGTGCAGGTTGCCGTGGTCCGTGATCGCGAGCGCTGGCTGCTCGAACTCCAGCGCCCGCGAGATCAGGTCGCCTATCCGGTTAGCGCCGTCGAGGAGGGAGTATTCCGAGTGGCAATGGAGGTGGACGAAGGACACCATTTAACGATAGCACCTAACTCTCGCTCTCGCGCCTCAGATTGGCGCACGTCATCACGTCGGACAAGCCTCCCCGGCCGGTCCAATACACGTTGACGTGGTACGTTCCCGTAGCGGGCAACCGGAGCGCCATGTCGGTGTCGACCTCGCCTCGTCCGTTGCCGCCAATCTCGATCGCCGGAAAGTGTTCGATCGCCATCAACGGCAACGAGCCGGTACCGCATCGGCCTGAATGCACGGCCCAGAGAACTACGGTAGAGAAGCGGTGAGACGTCGAAACGAAAAGACGGACGCGGGCCCGATCCGGCCCGGCGGCGGCGAGATGCACGGTGCCATAGGCTTTGTTTTGGCTGGTCGGGAGAGCTCTTCCCGATTGCTGTTGGACGCGCTGAAGATTTCCACTCCATCGCGCGGGGGCCGAAACTTCCGGCTCGCGCACGATCGCCTGATTCCGGGCGGGCCCAGCCACGGCCGGGCCTTCTGGCGTGGATGCGCACGCCACCAGCGCCACATACGCCAGGTGGGCCGCCGCCGGCCGCAGGTTTAACTCCCGCCCTCGCGCCGGAGGTTGGCGCACGTCAGGATGTCGTCGAGGCTCTGCCCCCGCCAATACACGTTTACGTGCAGCGATCCGCTCGACGGAAGCGAGAAAGGCATCTCCGTGTCGACCTCACCGCGTCCTTGACTGCCTACGTCAATCGTGGGAAATCTCTCCACCGGCATCAGGGGGAGTGCCGTCGAGCCGCAACGTCCTGGGAGCACCGCCCACTGCAGGCTGCTCGAGGCTTGCGCGGAAGCTGAGATGGTCAACCTGATGCGCGTCCGGTTCTGGCCAGCCGGGGCGAGGAACACCGTGCCGACTGCCTTGTTCTGAGCGGTCGGCGCGGCCATCGCCGTACGCTGCTGCATCGGTTGGAGATTACCAGTCCATCTGGTTGGTGTCGATGCGGTCGCCAGCGGTCCTCCGTCGGCAACAGTAGATGGCGCAGGCGTTTGCACGGGCGGCGGTGCCGCGCATGCCCAGCCAAGAGCGGCCGCGAGACCGGCCACCGAAATGTGACGTAGATGCATATTCACCTGTGAAGTTGCGGGAGATGATGTGCCGAGCGATGGAATATCGTACACCTTACCACTACCGACTGTGTCGCCCATTGTCAAACGCATTCGCCCGAACTCACGGCCGCTTACCCGCGGGCGATACGCGCTGTTCCTCACGGTAACCCTCCTCGCTCCTCTGATTCTCGTGGGCGTCGTCGAGGTCGGCCTCCGGATCGCGCGACCTGACGGCGGACTCCCGGCATTCATTGCCGCTCCCGTTGCAGGCGGGCAGTACCGCATGACGAATCCCGCCGTGACGGGGCGGTGGTTCTCCGGAATCCGGATGCCACCCACTCCATTGGTCGAGCCGTTCGCCGCGGACAAGCCGGATCGTGCCTTTCGCGTTTTCGTAATGGGAGAATCCTCGGCCGCCGGCTTTCCGTACCCCAGGAACGCCACCTTCTCACGACTGCTGCACGACGTATTGCGCGACGTTCTTCCCGGAGTCCAGGTCGAGATCGTCAACCTGGGGATTGCGGCGACGAACACGTTCGCGATTGCCGATATGGCGCGAGAGGTAGCGCGCCAGCGTCCCGACGTGGTCCTCATCTACGCTGGACACAACGAATATTACGGCGCTCTCGGTGCCGCATCTCGAGAGAGTGTTTTCGGGAGCGCGAAGGTCACGCGCTGGTATTTGCGCGCACTGCGCGCGCGGACCATGCTCGCGCTGCGGGACGCGGTTCAGTCGCTGCGAAACACGCGCCAAAGCGGCGGCGACGCGCTTGAGACAGCGGGGCTGATGGAGATGCTGGCCCGCGATCGTGAGGTTCCGCTCGGAGGCCGGATTTATCGCGCAGGAGTGGATCAGTTCGAGTCGAACCTCGAAGCGATCACCGAAGTCTTTCGCCGGCACGGGATTCCGGTGTCGATCGGAAGCCTCGCGAGCAACCTGAAGGATCAGCCACCGTTCGTGGCGTTGAGCAACGACCGGAATGGTGCGGAGGCGGCCTTCAGGGATGCAGGCACCATGCTGGCCCGCGGGGATACCGCCGGAGCGAGGAGGCTTTTCATCCGTGCGCGCGATCTGGATGTAGTTCGGTTCCGGGCGCCGTCGTCGTTTAACGACGTTATCCGCCGCGCAGCTTCCCGCCCTGGAGTGCGTTACGTACCGGTGGCGGAGGCTTTTGCCCTGGCTTCTCCCGGCGGGATTCCTGGAAGAGAACTCTTTCTCGAGCACGTTCATCCGAACCGTACCGGTTACGCTCTGATCGCGCGCGTCTTCTTTGACGACCTGCTCGGATCCGGGCTAATCGGAGCATCGGCTGAGATCGCCCTGGCGCGACCCTGGGATGACTACGTGCGCGGCGCTCCGGTTACCGCCTTCGACGAGCGAGTAGCGTTGCACACTGTCCGGACGCTGACGGCGTTATGGCCATTTGTTCCGGTGGGGCGGCAAACGGATTACCGGGGTACGTACACGCCTGTGGACGCCAGCGACAGTCTCGCTTTCGCCGTTTCGCGGGGGGCGTCGTGGGAGGCAGCCAAGCTTCAATTGGCCGCTCATTACGAACAGCGGGGACATTTCGACTCCGCCGCGGCTGAATACGCGGGCCTGGCCCGGGACGCACCGTTATTCGACGAACCGTGGCGTCTGCTCGGACGCTCCCTGGCGGCTGCGGGCCGGACCATCGAAGCCGAGGAGGCGTTGCGCGAAGCAGTTAGGATCCGCCCGACGGCATCTGCGCTTGCCGAGCTCGGCGCGCTCGCTGTGCGGCGCCGGGATTCGCGCGAGGCCGCCGAGCTGCTGCAACGAGCCCTGGCGCTGGACCCGAACCGGCCCGCCTTGCTCTATCAGCTGTCTCTCGCATACGGGATGGCGCAGGATATCCCGAACGCTCGCGCCACGGCGCTGCGTCTCGCTCGCGTCAGCCCGGATTATCCGGGGCTGGCTGATTGGCTGGAAGCGCTGGGGCTGCGTCCGTAACCGTGTCATCCATGCTTGACGTGCGCCGGTCCAGGGCAACATTCGTTGGAGGACGGGGTCTGAGGCTAGCGGGGGATTCGCTTATGTGTAACGGTTTTTTGTGGCGCGGACGCCTGGCCCTCTGGTCGGTGCCGTTCCTGCTGGGGACAGCGCTGCTGCAGTCGGCCGCTGATGCGCAGCAAAGACCCGGCGCGGTCAGGGGAGTCGTACTCGACTCGCTCGGCGGCGCCGTGAGCTTTGCGCAGGTCGGCATGGAAGGCGTCAACGCCCAGGTAGTCACGGACGCGGAGGGCGCGTTCCGATTCGCGGCCGTGCCGGCCGGCGAAGTGCGCTTCCTTGTCCGCCGCCTGGGCTATAGGCCCGGCTCTTTCGCGGTGCAGGTCCAGCCAGCGAGCGAGGCCAGCGTCGAGTTCCGGCTGGCCGCGTTAGCGGGGCTGTTGCCGACCGTCGAGGTCCGCCGCAGGGTCGAAGTCTCCGACGCGCGGCTGGCCGGGTACAACGCCCGCAGGGAGAAACGTGTCGGGCATTTCATCACGCGGGATTACCTGGACCGCCACGATTCGCCGCGATTCGCCGACGTCCTGCGCCAGGTTGCCGGCGTCCGTGTGCGGCCGATGCGAGGCGGCGGGACCACGGTGAGCATGCGTGGCAACTGTGCCCCGCTGGTGTTTCTCGATGGGTTTCCCGCGGCGGCGGGGACGCTCGACCTCAATATCATCGATCTCGCGAGCGTCGAGGGCATCGAGGTGTACTCCGGGATCGCGACCGTCCCGGCCGAGTTTGCCAGCGTTCGTGGGGGCGAGCGCTGCGGAGTGATCGCGGTATGGTCGCGACCCGCACGTCCGCGCACGCGGCGGCTTTCGCGGGGGAAGGCTGAGCATCTGGAGCGCGAAGTCGCGTCCTCATCTGTTTATACCGCCTCGCAGGTAGATCAGGCGGTCATACTGGCACCAGGAACAGCCGAGCCCATCTATCCGGACACGCTCTGGCGGGCGAATGTGAGCGGTCGGGTAGTCGCCGAATTCATAGTGGACCAGCGAGGATCAATTGAGCCGGCGACTTTTCGGGTCGTCTCGACTACCCACCCGTATTTCTCGGCGTCGGTCACGGCCGCCCTGGAGGGAGCCATCTTTCGGGCTGCCAGTTTGGCAGGCCGGAACGTGCGACAATTTGTCCAGGTACCGTTCATTTTCGAGGCTTCCGGCGGTACCCCCCGGGACGGGTTAGAGCGATTCTGACTTCCGGCCGGGAAATTCTCCTTGCGCATTTACGGGTCCAAGTCACATCTTCATGGCTATCCGCACACGGATCGGTATCGATTCGTGCGGGTAACACATTCTCGAGTTGCCGATAACCACACACCGCCGATGCGTTGCCCGCGCATGGCTGCTGTGGTCGTGTCGTCGGCTCCGAGGTTTTTTTGGCTTTCACCAGCAGTACCACAGCAGTACCACTTCACCAGCAGTACCAGGAGGATCGAGCATGACAAGACTCGCACGTACGCGAATCACCGCTCCGCTTATCGCGCTTTTACTGAGCCTGTTTGTAGCTCAGGAAGCGCAGGCGCAGGCGGCGGTCATCACAGGTAGGGTGACCAACGAACAAGGCGCGCCAATTCCCGGCGCAAATGTCGCGATCCAGACTCTCGGAGTCGGGGCACAGGCGAACGCCAGTGGCGACTTTTCCTTTACCGTGCCGGACGCTCAGGCCAACGGGCAGAGTGCCGTCCTGACCGCGAGATTCATCGGCTTCACGCCAGCACAGCGCAACATCGTGCTGTCCGGCGGGACGCAGACGGTGAACTTCTCTCTCCGCGCTGACCCGTTCCGTCTCGAAGAGGTAGTCGTGACGGGCGTTTCATCCGCGACTTCGCAGAAGAAGCTCACCTTTTCCGTGGGCAGAGTCAGCGAGGAGCAGATCAAGGAAGTTCCCGCCAGTTCTCCGATCGCCGCCCTTGCGGGCAAGGTGTCGGGTGCCAAGGTCAACATTGGCCGGGGCAATCCGGGTGGGCAGCCCACGATCCGGTTGCGAGGCTCGACGGGCCTCCGCGTTGGCTCCAGCACCCCGCTCATCCTGGTGGACGGCGTCATCACCAAGAACAACATCTCCGACATCGACGCGAACGACATCGAGTCGATCGAGGTGCTGAAGGGCGCAGCTGCTTCATCGTTCTACGGCTCGGATGCCGCTAATGGCGTGGTGAATATCACGACCAAGCGTGGCCGCGACGTCGCGGACGGCAAAATGCAGTTCATTGTCCGCTCGGAATACGGCCAGTCAGGGCTCGAGCGGTTCGTCCCGCTGAACGAGAGCCACTATTGGGTCGTGAACCCCGACGGGCGCATCGCCACGACGGGTACAGGCGCCAGGCGTCGGGACCCCGACGGAATAGCCGATAATCCGTACCCGAGCAGCGGTCCGGACCGTTACCGCAATCACCTCAAGGACTGGTTGGGGGACGGCACCTTCTATAGCAATAATTTCCAGATGGGGGCGCGCCGCGGCAACACCAATTTCCACGCCGCCTACACGACCGATCGGAACGGCGGAATTCTGCCGCTGACGCAGGGGCTGTTCCGCCAGAACACCAGGTTAAACGTGGATCAGGGTATTGGCAGCAAGGCGGACGTTTCGTTCAGCGCCACATACGGCGTGAACAAGAACGATTACGATCCCTTTGGGGCGCAGAGCTGGTTCAATTTCATGCAGATGCCGCCCGACGTCGATCTCAGGAACCCGAGCGGCAAGGACACCATCGAATTTTTCCCGGTCATCCCGGCAAATATTTCGCCAAGCGCCCGGCCCAACCCGCTCTACAATCTGGCGAACGAGGAATACAACCTCCGCCGCGAGCGCATCATCGGCTCGGCTTCGGCGCGTTACCGGCCGGTTAACTGGCTGCGCCTTGAAGGTAGCTTCGGCACCGATCGATTGAACCGGCGCGAGACCGTTTACCGCTTCCGCGGAATGTTGAGCGGACTCGGCGTGCCGACCGAAGGCTTTCTCTCCAAAGAGACCTACAACGCCGTCGCCGACAACGCGCAAGTCAACGCTACGGCGTCCGGAAGTCTCGGAAGCCTGCTGTCAACCACCCGCGTTGCGTACCTCTTCGAAGAGGAGCGTGGGAATCAGTTTGTGGCCTCCGGCAACAAACTGAACGTCACCGACGTTATAGATCTTGGAGCCGTCGATCCTGCAAACAACGCGGTCAATTCCTTTGACGATCTGGCGCGGTCATCCAACGTCCTTGCCTCGCAGGCGTTCGACCTGCGGGACCGGTACCTCGTGGACCTCCTGGTCCGCAGCGACGGTTCTTCCCTCTTCGGTGAGGGCGAGCGGCGGCACACATTCTACCGCGTATCAGGCGCGTGGCGGATCAGCGAGGATTTCAGGATCCCAGGCGTGCAGGAGTTCAAGATTCGCGCCGCCAGGGGAACGGCCGGCCTCCGGCCCAACTTCCTTGACCAGTACGAGTACTACTCCCTGAACTCAGGGTCGATCACCAAGAACCAGCTGGGCAACAAGGACCTGAAGCCGGCGATCCAGACTGAAAATGAGTTCGGGCTCAATGCGTCGTTCGGTAGCCGCTTCGACCTGGAGCTGGTACGGGCGAACCGTGTCACGAAGGGCGCGTTCCTGAACATTCCGCTGTCGCTCGCTCAGTCGGGCGGCTTCACCAGCCAGGTTCAAAACGCAGCGGATGTGGAAGCGAAGACCACGGAAGTGATGTTCCAGACGCGCGTCTTCGACCGTCCGAATTTTGCATATTCCTTCAGCTTGACCGGCGATAAGACCGACCAGAAAATCCTCAAGCTTGGCCGGGCTCCGTTCCGCGTGAATCCGGCTGGCCTCCAGGGGCAGGACGCCTTCTACTACAAGGAAGGGGAAGCGCTCGGCATCATCTACGGCACCAAGTGGGTCCGTAGTTTCGCGGAGTTCAAGGAGGATCCGGCCAACGCCGCCGCGGTGGAGAGCGACTACATAATCAATCCGCTCGGCTACCTGGTGCTTAACACGCCGGCCGGTCGGGAGAAGCCGATCAGGTTTGTCAACGCTGCCGGTGAGAACCAGCACGTGATCGGTGACGTAAATCCTGACTTCAGCTTCGGATTTGCCAATAACGTCCGCTTCGGGCCGATTTCGCTGTACGCGTTGCTTGACGGCCAGAAGGGTGGTGCGATCTACAACTTCACGAAGCAGTGGATGTTCCAGGATCTTCGTCATGGAGACCTGGATCAGGCCGGCAAGCCGGAGAGCGAGAAGGTCGTGCAGAACTTCTACTCGGCCGGTCTCTATAACGGTCTCGTGTCGAACGATTACTTCGTGGAGAACGGCTCGTACATGAAGCTGCGTGAGCTCTCGGTTGCTTATCGTCTTGGCGATCGCGCGCTAGGGGTGGTCGGTCTCGACCGGTTCGCGAGCGGCATCAAGCTGGCGCTTATCGGCCGCAACCTGCTCACGTGGACCGGCTATAGCGGCTTCGATCCCGAAGTCACGTCCGCCACGGACTTCAACTTCCGCACCGACGGCTTCCAGTATCCTAATTTCCGGACCATCACGGGTCAGGTAGAGATCACCTTCTGATCTCTACCCCGACCGGGGAGACACATATATGACACGGTTTAAAAAGCTGTACACGATGGTCGGAGCGGCCGCGCTGATGGTCGGTAGCGGTTGTGGCGACCTCGAAGTAACGAACCCGAACAACCCGGACATCGCGCGCGCTCTCGCGTCGCCCGCGGATGTGAAGAATCTCGCGGTCTCGTCGGTCCGCTCGTGGTACCTCACGAGCACGCACATCGAGCCGTATCTGGCGATGTCCGTGACGGCGGATGCCGCAACGGCGAACTTCGGTAACTTCGGCATGCGGTTTAATAACCTCGAGCCGCGCGACCCCTACGAGAACCTTTCCGCCGGGGGCGACCGCGAGGTTGCGCGGGTTCCGTGGGATTTCAACTACAGCGCGCTCGGAGCCGCCAACGACGCCATCAAGGCGATCGCCGGGGGTATAATTCTGCCGGCGGCGGGTGCCAGCACGGCCGCGCAGCAAACGGAAGCGTATCGGCATTTCGCGCAATTTGCCCAGGCTGCGTCGCTCATGAATCTGGCGCTCACCTTCGACAAGGCGTTTATAGTCGACGAGACGTTCGATCCGAACGGGCCAAAACCGGAGCTCAAGCCTTTTGCTGAGGTTTCGGCGGCCGCGTTGGCGAAGTGGGAAGCACTCGCTGCCGCGACGGCCGGGAAGCCGCATAAGTACCAGGACGCCGATTTGCCGGTGCAGGGCGGCTTGACGTCGGTACGACTCAGCAGGATCGCCAACACAATGGCGGCCGCCACAATGGCTTATACGCCGCGGAACGCGGCACAAGCTGGTGCGGTGAACTGGGCGAAGGTCGCGCAGTTGGCCGAGAAGGGGATCGGTACCGGCTCCGCTGGCGCACCATTCGATTTCACGATCGTAGGGACGGGAACGCAGGCAGGAGGTTACTACTCGCTTCTTATGATGTACGGAAATCTCAGAAGCTGGGTCCGCATTGACCACCGTCTGATCAACCGTATGGATGGGACCACGCCGCCCAAGTTCAACGGCACCGTCCCTGCCAAGGGCACGTCGCCCGACGCCCGGTACGAGTCAGATTATCTGTACACCGGTGCCGTAATCGGCGACGCGGGCCGTGGCATCTACATGCAGAGCGTCTGGTTCCACAAGCGCTATACCTGCTGCTCGTGGGAAGCCGCGAATCCAGGAACGGGACCGACGCCGTACTTACTCGCGGCTGAGAGCGATCTCCTTCGCGCCGAAGCGTTGATCCGCTCGGGTGGCAGCAGGACAACGGCCGCCCAGTTGATCAACAACAGCCGGGTCGGGCGTGGCGAGCTGACGCCGCTGACGGGCGCTGAGAGCGATGCGGTGCTCCTTACCGCGGTCGACTACGAGCGTGAGGTTGAGTTGATGTTTACGAATGGCTGGGATCTTTTCAGAGCCCGCCACGGTTTGGTGGACCGTCTCCAGACCGGGACCTGGCGCCATCTGCCGATTCCCGCGAAGGAATTGGAAACACTCGGACTGCCGATCTACACCTTCGGTGGTGCCACGGCGAATCCGTCGGGTATCTAAATAAAGCTTCAAGCTCCACGAACACAGCCGGGTGCGCGTCTTCGGATGCGCACCCGGTTTTCTTTTTGA